>NZ_DDDQ01000161.1:0-47900 GCF_002336325.1 Roseivirga sp. UBA1976
CTTTTCTTACATCGAACTCAGGTTGCTTTATATTCCATCGATCTAACACCTAATGTCAAGAATTAAATTCCTCGCTAATCAAATTCGGCCTGGTGGTAAGAATACCGCGATTGACCATAAATCGAGGTATTTCAACTATCACTCTTCCACCCACGCTTTTGCTCTTTCAACTGCCCGTGCCCAGTTGTGTTTTAACTTTTCTACGTCTTTTCCTGAAGGGCTAAAGTGCTTATCGGCTTTCCAGATGGCTCTGATCTCATCCATATTCTCCCAAAAGCCAACGGCCAATCCGGCCAAAAATGCCGCTCCCTGAGCGGTGGTCTCTACAATCTCCGGCCTAACAATATCCAGCCCGGTCACATCGCTCTGGATCTGCATTAATAAATCATTGGCCGATGCCCCTCCGTCTACCCGCAATTCCTTTAAGTCAATCCCCGAATCTAGCGCCATTGTAGTGATCACCTCCATACTTTGAAGAGCCAGAGCTTCCAGAGCGGCTCTGGCTACATGCCCTTTTTGAGTACCCCTGGTTAGCCCAATCATTAGTCCCGTAGAATATTGGTCCCAATGGGGAGCACCCAGCCCCACAAAACCGGGTACAAAATATACTCCACCGTTGTCTTCTACACTGCGCGCCAGAGATTCTATCTCAGCCGAAGACTCCACAAAATGCACATTATCGCGGAGCCACTGCACAATGGCACCTCCAATAAAAATACTGCCTTCCAAAGCATAACTTACCTCTCCATTTACCTGCCAGGCTATGGTGGTAAGTAGTTTATGTTTAGAGGTTATGGCTTTTTTTCCGGTGTTCATTACTAAGAAACAGCCTGTACCATAAGTGTTTTTTACCATGCCCGGCTCAGTACACATTTGCCCAAAAAGGGCAGACTGTTGGTCTCCTGCAATACCGGCAATGGGTATTTCTGCTCCAAAGTGTTCTTTGGCGGTATGCCCATAGAGGCCGCTGCTCTGCTTCACTTCCGGCAACATGGCCTTAGGAATATCAAATAAGTCGAGTAGTTCATCGTCCCATGTCAAATTATGTATGTCAAACAGCATGGTGCGGCTGGCGTTACTCACATCGGTAGCATGCACCTTTCCGTTGGTCAACTTCCACAGCAACCAGGAGTCTACCGTACCAAAGGCTAACTCCCCGTTTTCTGCTCGTTCCCGGGCACCCTCCACCTGATCGAGAATCCAGCGAATTTTAGATGCAGAAAAATAGGCGTCAATCAGCAAGCCCGTTTTTTGCTGAATGATCTCGGCATGTCCTGCAGCCTTTAACTCTTCGCAGTACCCTGCGGTTCGTCTGTCTTGCCATACTATGGCTTTATAAATGGATTTGCCTGTTTTCCGGTCCCACACCAGGGTGGTTTCGCGCTGATTGGTAATACCAATTGCCGCAATATCCTGAGCCGATACTCCTTGTTTTTCCAGTACATCATTGATGGTAAACTTCTGTGTCTCCCATATCTCCAATGGGCTATGTTCTACCCAACCGGGCTTTGGGTAAAACTGTTGAAATTCACGCTGTGAGGTGCTCACAATTTGCCCCCTTTTATTGAAAAGTATGGCCCTCTCGCTGGTTGTACCGGCATCAATGGTAATGATATAGTCAGACATGGGAAGTTTTATTGATCAATTCCTAAATTATGATTTTAAATGATCTCAAGAAACCTATGAAACCACTCTTCAGCCTATCGTTTGTATTAATTTTCTTTATGTCTTGTAACAGTGCCAGTCGCAGCCCAATAATTGAACACTATCAGTCGGAAGAAATGGCGGCTTTGGGCTTGCCCTTTAGCGATGCCGTTCGGGTAGATAACGTGCTTTACCTTTCAGGAGTTATTGGTATGAAACCGGGCAAAATGGAGTTGGTTGAAGGCGGGCTGGAGGCAGAAGCACGACAAACCATGGAGAGTATTAAAAAAGTGCTGGAAGCACATGGCAGCTCACTGGAACATACCATTAAGTTCACAGTTTTTATAGATGATATTAATCGTTGGAGCGACTTCAACAAGGTTTATGTGGAGTACTTTCCCGGTAAAAAACCGGCCCGGTCAGCCTTTGGAGCCGAAGGTTTGGCCTTAGGCGCTTCTGTTGAGGTGGAGTGTATTGCGGTAATCAAGAATTAAACAAGAATAAGAACACTTATTGATAGCGCTTCCAAACCTCTAAATTGGAAGGGTCAGCAATAACAATTTCATTATTATCATTCCTGAAATCTAGTATGGTTGGATAATAAGAAGACACTCCATGTTCAATTATTTTTGACGCCTCATTAATAAAGATTAGGTTCGAAACCTTCACTTGATAAATGTTCAAACGGATTTTGATTTCTTTTTCTGAACTATAATTGATAAATACTATTAAATCCTTTTCAATGGGATTCTCTTTTAAATAATCGAATGCTTTTGCCACACAATTAGAACACCCTCGATAAGGTATAAAAACAACCTTTTCGAATTTACTTTTAACAGGAACAATTTTTTCCAGTTCTGTAATAATTCCATCCGAATCATTGATTACGCATGATTGAACCAGATACAAGAACAGAATTAAGAATAATCTAAATGACTTCATAAAGTTCGAACATAGCAAAGCTTAATAGGTTTTCATCTTCTTGATTCTTGAGAATAAATAGCTTTCCATCTTGAACAAACATCGAATTAAAATCCAGATCAAATCGGTTTTCGAAAGTAAATTCTCCTAAAGCACTGAAATCATGATCATAAATCATTACCGAATAGTCCCAATTTCTTTTCTCACCCGTCTCTCTAACCTTAGAAAGTAAATCCATGGATGAGGGTAATCGAGCAAAACGGAAAACAAATCTATTTTCATCATCTGATAAAATCGCGTGATACTTAGCTGTTATCATAGAATAATCGATGTAATCTTGAGACATGTATGTTTTTTGATTTATCTCTTCACTATAGATGCTCATATCAGCTATCTTGGGATTAGCTAAGTCAATGATTTCTATTTCGGAATCTGAATATTTGATTATCCTATGATCCTTAGGGTAGCTGACTAAAACATCACCATAGTTTATTCTCGTATTAGAAGGTTGAAAAAAATATGAGCTACCAACTCTTAACCTGTCCCATTGAGTATAAAGCGGTAGGTTTTCAGGTAGGTTTAACTTGATTTCATTTTTTAAATCGAGAGTCAAAATAGGAGGAACACCATCTTCATACCATGAAAGAGAGCCTACGATTATAATTTTACCATCTTGAAATTGAATCGGATTCAAAGTGTTAATCACATATGCAGGATATTTCGGATCATCTCTAATTGATTCTATACCCCATTTATTTTTGACCGTAGCGTCAGAGGAAATTAAAAAAAGCTGACTTTGTACAGCAGAATAAATAAATATTGAATCTAAATTTTTAATGTAAAAGTTGCTAGGTGCAGAGTTAATAGATATCAATGCGTTTGGCCCTTCAGTTTGAAGTCTCACTCTTTGAACTAATTGCTTAGTGTCGAAATCGTATAGTAGTATTGAATTATCAGGTTGATTAAAAAATGACAAGAATACTTGATCCTCGTTTTTGATAATAGAAAAATGATCAGATTTAGCTATTGAAATACTATCCAAGGCAAAATTGATTTGCCCACTTTCCCTAAACGAGTAGTTCTTATCAAAGACTAAGTCTTCATTTGAACTAGCCCCACATGCACAAATAAAAAAAACTGAAAATTGCCAGATAAGGATCCTTCTAAACATAATAGTGACCTAAAATTAATTTGGTATTGATTTACTGTGGAACAGGATTCATTAGATCCCCAATACAATCCATTGGTTGATTTGGGTAACCAGGGAACCAATCACATCTAAATACCAACTCACCATGCTCTCCATTTTCTGTATGCCTACAATGTCCTGTGGCCTTGGGGTGATTTTCATCTGTAGGTGCACAATACACTAGTTGATCTGGCTCAAAATATGCCCGAAGACTCAAAGCAGAAAATAATATTAATAGAACCAGAATTTTCTTTTTTTTCATAAAAAAATTATTAAAATTAAACTACTCAGTGATAGGTTCAGCATTAAGTAAGTTTCCAATGCAATCCATCTGTTGACCTGGAGCTCCTGGAGTACTTTGACACCTGAAATATATATTACCATAATTCTTCTCATAAAACGCACAATATCCATCTGCATTTGAGACTTGTTCATTCGGCTCAATGCAATAGGTAAATTGAGGTTCAGATTGGAAGGAAAAAACCAAATATGATGTTGAAATTAACACCAAAATCACATTAAATACTCTTTTCGTTTTTGCATTTTTATTGTAAAAACAAGATCAGTTAACTTTAAAACTAAACGAGAAAAATATTATTAATATAAACTAATATATATATTATAACCAAGCTAATATATTAAAGTATACATGAAATCTAATCATCTAATTATAATTACAAATTATAACATAATAAATTAAATTGTCAATAAAAAGATCATTTTTATTGACAACTGTTTTTACTAAAATCGGTAAGGTAATTGACCATGTGTTAAATATTGATCAGTGTTGAAAACAAGAATATTTAATGGTGCTTTGTTAAAAATAAACCCTCTATGAGGCCAAAAAAGGAAGCTTGAGCAGTACTTTAAAGTTGTTTTTTGAGTTCGAGTCGATCGGACTGTTTAGGAAATCAGACAGGTGAATATAAGCTATCCAATGATACCTGACGGAAGATAGCCTATTGGAAACAGCCCATCTCCTTCTAACTATCTACCTACTACTTCCATAGGCAACACCCTATCAAAGAACACTAGATTTGTATTTTATTAGCGTTTTGGTGGTCTATTTAGAAGTACATTAGGGTGGAAATCTCTGCCTGAGTTATTTTTTGAACAACAGTTCGATATACCATCGATGCTTGTAAATGACAGCAAGTTCCATCATATCATATTTCTGATTAGTCCCCTGGAATTGTCCTCCATTTTCAATCAGGTTAAGACCTAACCCTTATAGCCTGCATTTTTTCCTTACGGTAAAACTCGCGGAAGCTAATCATGCGCTGCTCGGCTTCGTCCCAAAGCTTGTTGGTAATGAGCGTTAAACTTTGCCTAAAGTTGATAGTGGTGGTGTACTTATTCAACCATGGGTTCTCCTCAATACATTTCTTGAGATTGTAGTTGGGAATAAACGGGTTTAGATGATGCACATGGTGTATACCAATGTTACCCGTTAGCCAATTGAATAATCGGGGAACCTTATAGTAAGTACTGCCTTTGAGTGCAGAGGTCACATAGTCCCAATTTTTCATCCACTGTTTGTAGGTATACTCATGTTGATGTTGCACATAAAAAAACCAGATGGCGATAATGGAAAACAACACCAATATGGTCAGGTGTACCAGCAGGAATTTTTCCCAGCCCAGTAAGAACCCAAAAAACACAAAGATGGCCAGCATTACAAAGTTGTTGAGCACCAACCACTTTTTGGCTTTCTGAAACATGGGTAGTTTAATAAAAGCAATGCGGTTATGAATAAAAAGGTAATACACCGGGCCAATCAAAAACATTACAATGGGCGATCTGTAAATTCTGTACTTCAGTCGGCCCCATCGACTCATTTGCTTAAATTCTTCAACAGTCATGGTGGTCACATCGCCTATATCTCTCATTTCTAACTGACCATTGTGCTTGTGGTGCACATTGTGCGACTTGGACCAGTAGTTGAATGGTATAGCGGAGAAATAACTGCATATGTAGCCAATGATTTTCTGAGCCTTTCGGTTTCTCAGGAAAGACTGATGACCGCAGTCGTGCTGAATGATGAAAATTCGAACCAGAAAAAAGGCATTAACTACTCCCAGCCCAAGGGTAATCCAATAACTGTAATCGAGGCTAATGTACATCAACGTCCAAAGGCCAAGAAAAGGTAAAAACGAATTGATGATTTGTATAGTAGCCTTGGCTTTATGTTCCTGTGCGTATTTTTTTAAAGCCAGAATCTTCTCTTTGGCTAGTACTATTCTTTCTGAAGGTGAATGCTGCATGAAACAGATGGTATTCTAAATTATTCTATGAGTTAGTAACACACAAATTTAATCAGTTCGTTCCTTAAATGCAGTAGTTTAAAATGCATTTCTGGTTATTATCCATTCTAAAAACGGTAGTTAGATCAATAATTTATGGCATGCGATGCCCCAAGAGTGCTCTCTTTCAAAGAAGTAGACCTTAGTCAGACAATAACTCCAAAAACTTGCCTAAAGCTTCATTTCGGTTCTGTTTATGCCAAACCGCCATCAGTTGCGTTCTTTGCCTCAGGTGGGCCAATGAAATAAACTCAATATCCAGGTTTACACCGCTTTGCAAAGCACTGGGCACAATAGCTACACCCAATCGCTTTTCTACCAAACGGAAAATGCTGTTGGCCTGAACTGACCGATGGGAGACCTTGGGCTCAAATCCATGATCGGTGAAAATACTCATGATGTTGTCGTAATACTCCTGACTGTAGTCATTCGAAAAAAGAATGAAATTTTCTTTTCTGAATTGCGTCAGGCTGGAAAAATTACTTCTGCTCACCGGATGTGTTTTCGACACTACCAGCGAAAAGGAATCTTCAAAAACCACTTGGGTTTCCAGCTCTTTCGGTACGGTAACTAAGCGCACAAAGGCAATATCGAGCTTATCATGCCTAAGGGCATCCAACTGGTCTCTATTGTTCAATTCCTGCAAAGAAGTATGAATTCCCGGGTGCTTCTGGTGAAGTTTTTCAAGCAAGTTGGGAATAATATTTTGCATAGCCGACCCCACAAAGCCAATCCGAACTTCTCCCTCCTCACCTTCCGCCTTCCGTTGCGTAGCCTCTACTACCTGCTCTAAATGATTAAGCATGTACTCCGCTTCGGTAAGCAAATATTCACCGGCTGCCGTAAGCTTAACCCTTCGTTTGGTGCGCTCAAAAAGCTTCACCTTTAACTCCTCTTCCAACTGCTGAATTTGCTTGGTAAGAGCCGGCTGAGTGATGTACAGCTTCTCAGCAGCTTTGGCAAAATGCAACTCCTTACCCAGTGTGAGAAAATACCTTAAATGCCTTAATTCCATTAATTACTATTAGTTATTAAAACATAAAAATAAATCATTTTTAAGAATTAAGTGAAGAAGGTAATTTTGATTAAAGCTTGATAAAAGTATTAGAAAGTCATGCCGGAAAAAGAGACCATATCTTTTCAAATGGCCTATTTCATACGGTAGCTCAATCGATACTGAGATTCCGGGCAATTTCTTCTTTTGAAATTTCAAGAAGAACATTTCCGGAATGACCGAAAGTAATCTGGAAAAACATGAAACATTTTAATTACGGAATTGACTTTCTCACTGTAGGAAAGGCACTTCAAATAGCAAAAGGGGAAATAAAAGGCACCTTGTCGGCATCATCGATCGAACAGGTTGAGAAGAGCGCTCAGGCCGTAGAAGATATTGTTTCCGGAGAACGAACCGTGTATGGCATCAATACAGGCTTTGGCCCACTGTGCACCACTAAAATATCGGCCAAAGACACCAGGGAACTTCAATACAACATTCTGAAAAGTCATAGTGTAGGCGTTGGCAAACCAATTGACCCCACCATTGCCCAACTCATGCTTATTCTTAAGGCCCACTCCCTGGCTCAAGGCTTTTCAGGTATCCAATTAAGCACTATTGAGCGCATTATTTGGCACATCGACAATCAAGCCATCCCGGTTGTTCCTGAGCAAGGCTCGGTAGGAGCTTCGGGCGATCTAGCTCCCCTTGCCCATCTTTTCCTTCCCTTAATTGGGCTGGGCGAGGTATATTTTAAGGGTGAAAGAATGAGCACTGAGCGTCTTTTTCAGATTACCGGACTCCAACCCGTAGCTCTAGGTCCCAAAGAAGGTTTGGCCCTCATTAACGGTACCCAATTTATAGCTGCACATGCCGTAATGGTGGTAGACCGGCTGTACAACTGCCTGAGCCATGCCGATATCATAGGTGCAATGATGATTGAAGCACTAATGGGAAGTGCAAAACCGTTTAGCCCCAGACTTCATGAAATAAGACCTTTTAAGGGCAACCGGCACGTTGCGCATAGAATAAGAGTGCTATTGGAAGGATCGGAAATTCTAAATGCTCATATAAACTGTGGCCGTGTACAAGACCCCTACTCCTTGCGGTGTATACCCCAGGTGCATGGTTCCTCACGCAACGCTTGGCTGCACCTAAAAGAGCTGTTGGAAGTAGAACTCAATGCGGTAACAGACAACCCTATTATACTCAGTGCTGAAGAAACCATTAGTGGGGGAAACTTTCATGGTCAGCCAATGGCCCTGCCGCTGGACTATGCCGCTTTAGCGGCTGCTGAAATTGGCAACATTTCAGATCGAAGAATTTATCTGTCTCTGGAAGGTAAAGTAGAGGGCTTGCCTCAATTACTTATGAACGACACAGGCATAAACTCCGGTTTTATGCTTCCGCAATACACATCGGCTGCTTTGGTTTCAGAAAATAAAAGCCTGTGCTTTCCGGCCAGTGCCGACTCCATTCCAACCTCTCTTGGCCAAGAAGACCATGTGAGCATGGGCTCCATTAGTGGAAGAAAAGCACTACAGATTATAGGCAATCTGGAACAAATACTGGCCATAGAATTACTTTGTGCCGCCCAGGCCTTCGACTTCCGAAGACCACTCAGGTCGGGGCCTGCCTTAGAGGCCTGCCACGCCTATGTAAGAACCAAAATAGACCATGCCGACAAAGACCGAATCTTCGCAGACGATATTCAGAAGGCTCATACCATTATTACAGAACGCAAGCTAATTGCATTGACGCAATCTGAAATGGCTCAGAAAGAAAGCCCATTCCATGTTGAATTTGAAAACTATTAAACCATCCGTCATGACTTTTCAAGAAGAAATATTGCAGGGAATTCCTTCTCAACTGCCTGAAATTCCGACATTAGACGCTTCTGTAAACCGAGCCCCTAAGAGAAAAGAAATACTGAACGCTCCGGAGAAAAAGCTGGCACTGCAAAATGCCCTTCGCTATTTTCCTGAGGCATGGCACAAAACTCTGGCCACTGAGTTTCTGCAAGAGCTCAACCAATTTGGCCGTATTTACATGTACCGGTTTATGCCCAAACATGAGATTAAAGCCAGAAGCCTAAAGGAGTATCCGGGCAAATCGGATCAGGCCCGGGCCATCATGCTCATGATTCAGAACAACCTGGACCATCGGGTTGCCCAACACCCTTACGAACTCATTACCTATGGCGGCAATGGGGCAGTTTTCCAAAACTGGGCGCAATACCGGCTCACTATGCAATACCTGGCCGAAATGACCGATGAACAGACATTGGTTATGTACTCCGGACACCCCATGGGACTTTTCCCTTCTTCCCAAAATGCCCCGCGAGTGGTAGTAACTAATGGTATGATGATTCCCAACTACTCCAAACCGGATGACTGGGAAAAATTCAATGCACTGGGCGTAACCCAGTATGGACAAATGACAGCCGGATCGTACATGTACATTGGCCCGCAAGGCATTGTGCACGGCACAACCATTACGGTGCTCAATGCAGCCCGTATGAAACGTCCCGATGGCAACTTTAGCGGATTACTGTTTGTGACTTCCGGTTTGGGAGGAATGAGCGGAGCCCAGCCCAAAGCCGCCAAAATTGCCGGACTCGTTTCAGTAACGGCAGAAGTTAACCCAAAGGCTGCGTACAAACGGCAGGAACAAGGCTGGGTAGATGTGGTAATTGATAGAATTGAACAACTAATTGCCCAGGTAGAAACAGCTAGAAAGAATGGCCAAAACACTTCATTTGCTTATCTGGGCAACATAGTTGAGGTTTGGGAGGGATTTCATGAGGCCGGTATAAAAATCGATATCGGGTCTGATCAAACCTCTTTGCACAACCCCTTTGCCGGAGGCTATTATCCCGTAGGCATGGACTATGAAGAAGCCAACAACCTAATGGCCAGCAGCCCTGAACAATTCAAAGAGGCCGTATACGCGAGTTTGCGAAGACATGCCGCTGCCATCAATAAACATACCTCCAATGGTACTTACTTCTTCGATTATGGCAATGCCTTCTTGCTAGAGGCCGGAAGAGCCGGGGCCGATGTGTTTACCGGAGAAGGAGTTGGAGGCGGAGAATACAAATACCCAAGTTATGTACAAGACATTATGGGACCGCTCTGTTTCGACTATGGCTTCGGGCCTTTCCGATGGGTATGTACTTCTGGCAAACCGGAAGATTTAGACCAAACCGATGCCATTGCCGCTAAGGTGCTACAACAAATGCTCAATGAAGCACCAGAAGAAATTAAACCACAACTCTCTGACAACCTTCACTGGGTTAAAGAGGCCAAGAAAAATAAGCTCGTTGTAGGCTCTCAGGCCAGAATTCTCTATGCCGATGCAGAAGGGCGCATACGCATAGCTTCAGCATTTAATGAGGCCATTCGTAAAGGAGAAATTGGACCTGTGGTCTTAGGAAGAGATCATCACGATGTATCGGGTACCGACTCTCCATACCGCGAGACTTCCAATATCTATGACGGCTCGCAGTTTACGGCCGATATGGCCGTTCACAACTTTGTGGGCGATGCCTTTAGAGGAGCCACCTGGGTTTCGCTACACAATGGCGGTGGCGTTGGCTGGGGTGAAGTAATCAACGGAGGTTTTGGCATGCTACTCGATGGCAGTTCAGAAGCCGATGACAAACTAAAAAGCATGCTTTTTTGGGATGTAAACAACGGAATTGCCAGAAGAAACTGGGCCAGAAATCCACACGCAATGAGTACCATTGAAAGAGCCATGAAGGCCGAACCGAAACTAAAAGTTACTCAACCAAATTTAGTAGACAAGGAGTTGCTAAACGGACTCTTTGAGTAATTGCAGCAATGTATGTCAATGATGAAAAACGCGTTAATCCGACATCAGACTTTAAGCAGTATAACTACAAATTGCTGCCATTCTTAGATAAGAGAGTCGATTAATTGTAATTTAAAATCAGGTTTCATCTAATCATTGAGTTGTACGCAATTCGTATGCAACCAAACCCAAGCTTATGACAAAAACCTTTATCAATATTGGCCGGCTTATTCAGGTAAGAGAATCGGGCACTAACATATTAAGGGGTGCCATGATGGCCGATGTACCTACTATAGAAAATGCCTGGATGGCCGTAGAAAACGGTCTTATTTCCTCATACGGTTCAATGGATGATTTTGCTGAATCGCCTGCTACAGAAATCATAGACCTGAATGGCAGAATGGTTTGCCCCACATTTGTAGATTCGCACACTCACCTTGTTTTTGCCGAAGACCGGGATGAAGAATTTGTAATGAAAATCAAGGGCATGGACTACCAGTCGATTGCTGAAGCAGGTGGCGGCATACTCAACTCGGCCAGAAAACTGCAGAAAATGAGCCTTTCTGAGTTAACAGAACGGGCTTCTCTCAGGCTACAAGAAGCTATTGGTTCGGGAACCGGGGCTATTGAAATAAAAAGTGGCTATGGACTAAGCATGGAAGCAGAAATAAAAATGCTGCAAGTAGTAAATCAACTGGCACAACAGTTTCCTATTCCCATTAAAGCCACCTTTTTGGGCGCCCATGCCTTTCCCGATAAGGACAAGGAAAAATACATGAGTAGCCTAATTCAAGAAATGTTACCCGAAATATACTCCCAGCAATTGGCCGACTATATTGATTGTTTTTGCGAAGAAGGATACTATACTGTAGAGCAAATGTCCAGAATTCTGGAGGCAGGAGAAAAATTTGACCTTAGAGCCAAGGTTCATGTCAACCAATTCAATTCAATCGGAGGTATAGAAAAGGCTATCGAATACAACGCCTTAACAGTAGACCATCTGGAGGTTTTGAGCGAAAGCGAAATCAACCTACTCAAAGATTCAGACACCATACCGGTTGCCTTGCCCGGCTGCTCCTTCTTTATCCGAATTCCCTACACGCCAAGTCGCAAAATTATTGATAGCGGTTTGCCGCTTGTCATCGCTTCCGATTTTAATCCGGGTTCCGCACCCTCTTTCAACCTAAGCCTGGCCAATAGCCTGGCCGCAGTAAACATGGGACTTCTCCCCGAAGAGGCCTTCAATGCCACAACCTACAATGCTGCCTACGCTCTGGAACTGGAAAACGAAGTTGGTAGTATTACTGAAGGAAAAAGAGCCAATTTTATAGTGGCCAAAGCGGGTAAAAATCTCAACTCCATCAGCTATAATTTTGGTGTTGACTGGATAGACAGGGTATATATTAACGGGGAGCTTTTTAGTAAACCTACAATCTAGCACCAATGAAAAGACCTCTCAAAAATCCATGCCCGGTTACTCAATACTTTGGTTCGGGACAAGCAATGCTTTTAAGAGGTCTTCTTCTAGTCATGCTGTACACAATAACTATAACCCGGTACAGCCAATAATCTAATCAGGAATTTAGAGCTTTAATACCTCAAACTACTTCTCCTCGCTGGCATCAGATTTAGACACATGCTTGAGTTCTTCTTCAATGGCCTTCTTTTCATCTTCTTTAGACATTGGGGCGGCAGGCTTGTAGTTCTCCAACTCCTTTTTAATTGAATCATATAACTCTTCTCCTACATGCTCAGGGGCCTGGGCTTCTTTCAACTGATCTTCTACACTTGGGGGGGCAACCTTATCTGGAGCATTTTCCAGACTCTTTAAAAACTCATCTTTCAGTTCCTGGGTAGGTAAGCTTTCAAGTATAAAACTCTTATTTTCTATTAAACTTTGCTTAATCGCCATAATTGTGGTGTTTTCGCGTTGAACATAAATTTCTCATAAGTTAAGGTATTCTTTAGTGCTTTCCCAAACCAGCCCAAATCAAAAGCCAGACAGCATTTTACATTATAAAATCGGACTCAGTTAGGGGTTATATGGCAAATAGATTGTCTTAACGGTAAGACGGCCGTCTCATATTTTTTCTACTGATAGTTATGGAAACACTAAAGCTTGTGCATCTCAATTATCAGGAACCCCTAACTAAAGACAAAATTTATGAGACACATTGCATTTTTAACCCTTATGGGCCTATTGGCTTGCTCCGTTCAGGCACAAACCCAAATAACCTCCACTATTGAGTCGGTTAAGGTATTTACTCAGGGAGCAGAGATTTACAGAAAAGCTCAGGTTAACCTCGTAGAGGGCACGCAAAAAATTGAACTCACTCAATTGAGCGGACAATTAGACCCAAGCACCATCCAGATATCAGCCGAAGGCATAACCATACTTTCAGTGAGGCATGAAATGGACTTTCTCGACAAAAAGACGCCTGAGGCAATAGAAAATTTATGGAAGAAAAGACACCGCCTGTCCGACTCTATAGAAGTACTTAACATGCAACTGGCAATACTTAAAAACGAAGCGGAAATCCTCAACAAGAACACCAAAGTCATTGGTAGTCAAGGCATCTCGGGCCGGGACTATCAGAGCGCTATAGAATACTTCTCAACCAAACTTAAAACCAATGCCCAACATATATTTTCAACCCAAAAAGCCATTGAAAACCTAACCGGAGAAGTGGAATCAATTACCAACCAAATAGCTGCAAATAGTGGCACTAAGGAGCGCCCTACCTCCAAAATTCTACTCACCATTAAATCTGAAAAAGCTCAAAAAACATGGCTTTCCATAAGCTATTCGACACTTGAGGCTGGTTGGATACCCTCTTATGACATTCGAGCCAAAAGTGTAAACTCCCCACTCCAAATCACCTACAAAGCCAAGGTATTTCAGAATAGTGGCGTAGACTGGAAGAACGTTAAACTTACCCTAAGCTCAGGCGATATAGCATCTACAGGAACTGCTCCGCAACTCTTTCCCTATTACATTGGTGGACAAAACTATGTACCATCAGACTTGGCAGACGGAGACATAACCGGCCAGGTATTCGATGCTTCTGACGGGCTCCCATTACCTCAAGCTCTGGTAATGGTAAAGGGCACAACCATTGGAACCACAACCGACAGCAACGGCTTCTTCTCGCTTCAGGTACCCAACGGCTCCTCAACTCTAATAGTTAGGCTTTTGGGCTTTACTACCCGTGAGGTACAAATATCCGATTCACCAATTAAGATACTGTTGGACCCGGAAGAATTAAGCCTTGGTGAAGTGGTTGTGACCGGCTATGCGGCAGAACAAAAACAAATGAAAACAGGAGCATCTGCGGCTCTTCAGGGTAATGTGGCAGGAATAGGAGTGAGAGGCACTTCCAGTTTAACTAAAAAATCGGACCCCATACCTATCAATGTCATCAATTATGAAACAACCTTTGCTTACGATATAGAACTTCCATACGATATACCTACTTCAGGTATTCCTGAAACTGTAGAAATACAAACCAAAGAAATAGATGCAGAGTACCTCTACTCTACCAGCCCCAAAATAAGAGCCAACGCCTATTTGGTGGCCCAAGTAGCCAATTGGCAAGACCTTAAACTGCTGGATGGTGAATCAAATCTATACTTTGAAAACAGCTTTGTTGGCAAATCCATTATTGACACCAACCTTGGCTCTGACACCCTGTCTCTTTCGCTCGGCAAAGACGAAGGAATTATTGTGAACAGGCAGCGTCTCAAGCAGTTCGAAAAACACAAGCTCTTTGGAAATAGAAAGCGGGAAGAAAGAAAATATCTCATTACAGTGGTTAACACTAAGCAAAGCATAGTTTCGATTAGCATTTACGATCAAATTCCGCTTTCTGCCCTAAGCTCAGTAAAAGTGAGAATTACCAATTTAACCGATGGAATTTACAATGAAAAAACAGGCTTGGTAAGTTGGAAGATCACTCTTCAACCGGGCGAAAAGCGCGAGATTGAATTTGCCTACGAAATAGACTGCCCAAGTCACATTAAGCTCAGTACCGATCTTTGATTAATGGGTTGTTCGGTTAAAAATGAGCCGAACAACCCTCCAACACATTCCAATAACTTAACAAGTGTTTTTTTCTTATTTTGG
The DNA here is from genome assembly GCF_002336325.1 of Roseivirga sp. UBA1976. Classification (NCBI taxonomy): domain Bacteria; kingdom Pseudomonadati; phylum Bacteroidota; class Cytophagia; order Cytophagales; family Roseivirgaceae; genus Roseivirga; species Roseivirga sp. UBA1976. The sequence continues at coordinate 14,988 of NZ_DDDQ01000161.1, forward strand.
TTGATATCAACCACAACAAAAAATGTCTGTAAGAAAATACACCCTCCTTCTAGTCCTAACCTGCTACAGTGTACTAGCCTTTGGCCAAAAGAAATATAGCCCAAAGCAAATTAGTAAACTGAAAAACGAAGTGGCCCAGTTGGTAGAACAAAACCATAAACAAACCCAGGTCATGATCGATAAAATCTTCAGTTTTGCTGAATTGGGCTTTCAGGAGTTTGAATCGTCCCGATATCTGACCGGTATTCTTAAAGAAAATGGGTTTGAAATTGTGGAATCAGTTTCAGGAATCCCTACGGCCTGGTTTGCCACATGGAGCAACGGGGAAGGCCCTACCATAGCTCTTGGTAGCGATGTAGACTGTATTCCCAAAGCCTCTCAATACCCTGGCGTGGCCTATCACAAACCCATGGTAGAAGGAGCTCCCGGCCATGGTGAAGGGCACAATGCAGGTATTCCTCTCAATATTACTGCTGCTCTGGCCGTAAAACAGGTTATGGAACGTGAAAATATTGGAGGAACATTAGTGTTGTGGCCAGGAATTGCCGAAGAACTCGTAGCCGCAAAAGCCTGGTATACCCGCGATGGTCTCTTCGATAACATCGACCTGTGCATATTCACTCATGTGAGCAGCAACCTTTCCGTTTCTTACGGACAAGCCTCTGGTACAGGACTTATTTCAGTAGAATATACTTTTGAGGGAGAAGCCGCTCATGGAGCCGGTGCACCATGGAGAGGCCGATCGGCCCTCGATGCTGTAGAATTAATGAATGTAGGTTGGAACTACAAACGTGAGCACTTACACCCTCTAAAACGATCCCACTCCATTATAACCGATGGAGGTGATCAGCCCAATGTAGTACCCTCGAAAGCATCCATCTGGTACTACTTTCGCGATGTGACCTACGAAGGTATTATGGAAATGTATGAAGCCGCCAACAACATTGCCAAAGGAGCTGCACTGATGACCGACACCGAGATGAGCTCCAGAATCTTGGGAACAGCCTGGCCTAGACACTTCAACAAAGTAATAGCCGAAACCATGTACGAAAACATTAAGCAGGTGGGACTTCCCGTATGGGACGAAAAAGACCAAACGCTGGCCAGAGCCGTACAGCGAGAGGTTGGCTCAAACCCGCGAGGCCTAAGCACTACGTTGTCTGATTTGGGGCTTCCGGTAAAGTCTCCCGTAAGCGGTGGCTCAGACGATATTGGCGATGTAAGCTGGAAAGTACCTACGGTAACACTTCGCTTTCCTTCTAATATTCCCGGCCTACAAGGACACCACTGGAGCAATGCCATAGCAATGGCCACTCCGATTGCACACAAAGGAGCAACTGCCGGAGCAAAGGTAGAGGCCATGACCATTATTGACTTTCTGCTAAATCCGGAGCTGGTCGATCAGGCCTGGGATTACTTCAACAACGTGCAAAGCAAAGAAACTCAATACAAACCCATGATTGGGGCCGATGATCTTCCGCCTGTTTATCTGAACAAGAAAATCATGGATGAATTTAGACCCCAACTGGAAAAATTTTACTATAACGAAAAGCAATTCAATACTTATCTCGAACAACTGGGGGTAACATACCCTACCATTCAAAAAAAGGATTAAGATTTTAATTTATAAAATTTGTGAGATTCTTTAAGATATGCTTGTTTTAGCATTTCAGCTTTCAATAAACATGAACCTAGATACTTTTTTAAAAACCTTAGCCTTACTCCTGTTTGTTTTATCCTTCTGTTCAAAATCTTACGGGCAGATTGAATATGCCGAAGGATACATTATTAATGCCAACGGAGAAAAACTCTCTGGGCTTGTAGGCATCGAGCAAAGTTTCTTTACTCCACAGGAATTCCTTTTCAAAACAGAAGAGTCAGACAATCCCATAACTTTCACTAGTACTGCAGCTAAGGAGATTGGTTATGATAAGTTGGTATTCGTAAGCGCAAATATCCAAGTTATTGATGGCTTTGATACGGAGGAGCTTTATCAGGACATACCATCAGTAAATACAGTAACCAAGAAGTCATTTGTTCAAAAAATAGTTGAGGCCGATAAAGGTATTTATAGATACATCGATAACTCAGGCAAAGTTAGCTTTTACATATCATCCCATGGCTCATATCACCTTCTGATGTTTCAGAGATACTTCAGACAACTTGCTGCCAACCAATCTGTAGAAGAAGAAATCAGCACATACAAAGCAACATTGCTTGAACAACTTGAAGATTGCTCCGATATATTACCTATAATCCGTAATACTGATTATAATGAAAGGTCATTACGCAAACTGATGGAAAAATATGGCACTTGTACGAACCAGCAGGTTAATGTTTATCCCCTTTCCAAATCTGACAAAGCCTATGACATTACCTTAAATACCGGGGTCATGTTGACGGGTATTGAATTTGTTGGTGACGAAACCTTTGGTGCTGTAATGAGTGATTATGAAACTTCAATTAGCCCTATTTTCGGAGCCAATTTGAACCTTCGATTATCCAGAACCGATAAGTGGTTCATGAATATTGGAGTCCTCTATACTACTCTAAAGACGAAAGGTTCTGGTTTTCAGGATTACGGCTCTCGAACCCGTGAGGTAAACGGTGAAATTGAAATAACTCAAATCAAACTTCACACACTCATCCAAAGAAGCATTGCTATAAAACGATCATCGATTCTTCTTGGTCTGGGACTTAATTATGGACTTGGTAACGAAAAGCGAAATATTCAAGAAAACATATCTACTATTGGTCAAAGCAGAGTAGTTAATGAAATTCCTGTTTACCAAACTTTCAATGAACTAGAATTAGGCATTATAGGTCAGGCCGGTTTTATGAGAAATAAGCACTCTTTTGTTTTTAGATACGAAATTGGAGGTGGTATATCCAGAGACCCAAACTTCACATCGGAAGTTTATCGAATGTATTTTATCTATGGTTATTCTCTTACAAGATAAACTATGTTTCAAGCTTGATAAATTGACTCCTGGGAAATATCTCAACTTACTCCATGTAGGCTATATTTGCCTACTGGCTCAGGCAGATCACTATAATTCTAACGGCATTCAAGATAGGTTAATCACGAGTTGGAGAACGTCTATATCTAGTCGGAGCTTGAAATTTCACGATCAATTCACCCCAAGATACTTTAGCCACTCCTCTGAAGTGAAGCCACTGAAGTTGCGCACAAACATAACATAGGAGGGCTTAAATGGCTTTTGAAAAAGGGGCATTCCGGCCTCTTCCGGGGTTTTATCACCTTTAACCGAATTGCAACGCTTGCATGCCGTTACCAAATTACTCCAAGATGACTTCCCTCCTCTAGACTTGGGCAGCACATGGTCTAGCGTAAGGTCTTTGCTCCTTCCACAATACTGACACTGTTGACCATCGCGCTTAAATATGTTCTGCCTGTTGAGCAACACCCCTTTGTAGGGCATAAAGATATAACGTTGTAAACGGATGACAGATGGCATGGGAAAATCGGCATTGACACTGCGAAACTTATGTCCGGGAGCATCATGAACCAACTCGGCTTTTTCCAGGTAAAGAAGCAGGAACGCCCGTTCGGCCGAACAGACTGAGAGTGGCGAATAGTCCTGATTCAATACCAATACTCTCCTCATACTAGGTTATAATCCGTTTTAACTTAAAGAAATGATGTGTATAAGTATTTTGTTCTAAGTTTTTAATCCCCTTTTGGTCGAATACATCGATGCGAACCTTTCCTGATGCGTGAATGATTCTATCCGGTTCGGTAAGTAAACCTACATGGTTCATTTTACCGTTGCTATTCGTGAAAAAGGCTAAATCGCCCGCTTTTCTATCGGCAAAATCTACCTCCTTACCCTTTGCTATCTGTTGAGAAGAGTCGCGCGGCAAGGTGTAACCGGCTGTTCTGAATACCACTTGAGTAAAGCCGGAACAGTCTATACCAAACGGACTCCTGCCTCCCCATAAATAAGGACTGTTTAAATATTTTTCCGCATGGTTGAGCAAAGTGGCTACTCCCCACTTTTGGTGCATACTTTTGGCCGTACCGTTGAACGCCACATTTTCTTCTTCCTTAAATATAGGATTATTCAAAAGGGGAAGAATGGAGCCTGCTACGATATGATTGATTTGCTGTTTGAACAAAATCTTGGCAACCAGATCGGTGCATATCTTGTATTCTGTTTCACTAATCTGACGGTAATATTCTTTGGAAATCGAATGATGCTGCTTTCTGTCGATCCACCCTTCATAACTATCAAAGGCATTGACCACTTTAAGCCATTTGCGGTCTTCCGACTCTTCCAATACGGTATAGTGCTCACCAAAAAGCAACTGAGAGGTCATTTCAGCAGCATCTGCCGGCTCACCCCTTACAGGCACCATACTCAACCGGGTAACACCATAACCTAATGCTTCCATCAGAATTTCATTCGTTGTAAATCTCGTTTCACATCGCGCTCCTTAATGGAGTCACGCTTGTCGTGCAATTTTTTACCTTTGGCCAAGGCTATTTCTAATTTGGCAAAACCCCTCTCACTAATAAAAAGTCGGGTGGGCACAATAGACATCCCTTTCTCTTCCGTTTTAGAAAGTAGCTTTTCCAACTCCCGTTTATTGAGCAACAGTTTTCTCTCACGGGTTTGGTCGTGGTTATAATGAGACCCTTGGGCATAAGGCGAAATGTGCATCTGCTTTACCCACAATTCTCCCTTTTTAAAATAGCAGTAGGCATCACTAAGTGTTGCCTTTCCCTCTCTGATCGATTTTATTTCCGTGCCCATCAGTTGCATTCCGGCCACATATTTATCAATCAGTTCATATTCAAAACTGGCTCTCCTGTTTTTTATATTAATACTGTTCGAAAACCTGTTCTTATCTTTTGCCATCCTCTTCTAAACTACTGAAAATCTTATTTATCTTTTGTTTTGGCAGTACTTTTTGTCCGGTACTCCCCTCGGCAATTACTCTGTCACCACACTTTACCACAACACTACAAAGCAATTCATTCTTTTCTAATTTATGGATAGTTGCCTGAAGGGTCAATTGGTTCCCTACCAGAGCCGGACTTTTGTGCTCAATGTGCACCATCGTACCAATACCTTCTTCATCTTCCTCTTTTGACTCCAGTACAAAAAGTCTACCCACCCACTCCATTTCTCTGGCTAGAGCAAAAGTAGAGCAAACCGGATGTACTACGCCCGATTCAAAACCGGCCACATCGTATGGCTTCACTGTGTATGTGTGTGTTTTGATATCTCCCGGTTTGAAAATATTCTTCATGATTCAACACTTATCAATATTCTGGCCTAACCAAGCCATAGACTACTGTAAAAACTAAAACGAACGCTTCTCTGGATCATCAAAACTCGGGTTGATAAAACGCCTATCAGAACTTCATTCGTGGTAAAGCACTAACACCTTGGTCGACAAACTCATTGGCCAGGAACTTGTAATGTCCGGCCATAGCTATCATTCCGGCATTATCAGTGCAATACTCAAAAGCAGGAATATACACCTCCCACCCTTCTTTACCGGCCATTTGCTCCAAGCCATTCCTCAGGCCAGAGTTGGCGGATACGCCTCCGGCTATGGCTATCTGATGAATTCCATATTGTCTGGCGGCTTTTCTCAGTTTTTGCAAGAGCATAGCCACCAGTGTTTTCTGAATGCTAGCTGCTAAATCGGCCTTATTTTCCTCAATAAAACCTTCGTTTTGCTTTAGCTGGTCTCTCAAGAAGTAAAGCACAGCCGTTTTTATACCACTAAATGAATAGTCCAGACCCGGCATTTCGGTTTCAGGAAACTGAAATGCCATAGGATTCCCTTTCTGCGCCAACTGATCGACTTTTGGCCCACCAGGATAGCCCAGACCGAGCATCTTGGCCACCTTATCGAAAGCCTCTCCAACGGCATCATCTTGAGTTTCGCCCACAACCTCCATAAGATTGTAGTCCTTTACCAACACTATTTGTGTATGTCCTCCACTCACCGTTAAACAGAGAAATGGAAACTTAGGCTTAGGATCATCGATAAAATGAGCAAGTATATGGGCTTGCATATGATTTACCTCTATAAGCGGAATATCCAGTGCCAGAGCAAGGCCTTTGGCAAAAGAAGTTCCCACCAGTAAGGCTCCCATAAGCCCTGGTCCGCGGGTAAAAGCCACAGCCGTAAGCTCTTCTCTACTTATGGCAGCATTTTTGAGCGCCTGGTCTACAACTGGCACAATGTTTTGCTGATGGGCACGGCTGGCCAGCTCAGGCACAACACCACCATAATTTTCGTGTACAGATTGCGTTGCGACTATATTATTAAGTACTTTGCCGTTGACTGCAACAGCCGCAGATGTCTCGTCACAAGATGATTCGATGGCCAGGATTTTGATATCAGAGGAAGGCATTGAAGGAGAAAATTAAAAGATCGCAAGTTATTAAAAAACGGATTGTGAAATCAATCCTTTGGATGCTTGCCACTCCATTCATCTTACTTATCCTTGCCGCTATTCTTATTCACCTACCTCCGGTTCAAAATTATATTGTAGGAAAGGCTACCGCCTACCTCACCGAAGGCACCGGCTTTAGAACTGAAATTGGCTATGCCAACATCAAGTGGTTCAATGCAATAGCACTCGACAACACTCAAATTTATGATCAGAACGAGGTGCTAATGATTGGTGTAGATGAGTTGGTAGTCACTTTCGATTTGGCCGACCTAATTGGAAAAAAGAACATTCGAACACGCGAAGCATGGCTAAAAGGAGCCAATGTGAATCTGCGTGATGACTCCACCGGAGGGCTGAATATTGACGAATGGGCCGACCGAATTGGAAAACTCACCGCCTCTGACACTCCTTCTGATGCTCCGGCAGGCACTTTTTCCATCGACCAGATTACACTGCTAGATTCCCGGTTTAGTATATCTGACAGTCGCAAAGACAGTATAACCAACGGGTTCGATTACAACCATTTTCAGCTGGTAGACCTGAATGCAGACCTGTTAAACCTTAAAGTAGTGTCTGACACCTTTCAGATTGATGTAAAAAGCCTTTCTACCCGGGATCCTGTTACCGGCTTGACGATCGATAATCTTCAAACATTTTTCAGGAACTCCAGCAAAGGACTTGTTTTCTTCGATCTGGATCTGAAAATGGGTAATACACACATTAAAGACTTCATTGAACTTCGACACGAAAGGCCTTCACAAATGGGCTACTTCGTAGACAGCGTAAACATTAAAGCTGATTTTGATGAGACACGCATCCATACAGATGAGCTGGGCTTTTTTGTTCCGGAGTTAAAAAAATACAATCAATCCGTCAACATAAACGGACTGTTTCAGGGACGCGTAAATAAGTTTTTCTCCGACAATTTTTCCATTTCTTTTGGACAAGACAGCCGTTTTAAAGGAGCCATAGACATTGAAGGACTGCCGAATATTGATCAGACCATCTTTGGCCTAACCTTGAGAGAGTCTACCCTAAAAGCAACGGACCTGCGTAAATACATAGGGCCGGAAGCCTTTCGAATCTCTAATAAGTTTGGGCTCATCCGAATGTCCGGACAGTTCGATGGTCTGCTGAACGATTTTGTGGCCGATGGCTCCTTTCAAACCCGAATTGGTAGACTTGAATCGAACATCCAGATTCGGATTATAGAAGGTGAAGCCCCATATTACCGGGGCGATCTGTTTTTACAAAACTTCGATATAGGTCGATTTACGGAGGTAAGCAATTTTCAGAAAATTGATTTAGATGGTCGGGTAGAAGGCACCGGATTTACTCTGGAAACCGCCAACTTTGAACTAGACGCAGTAATTCCAAAAGTGGGTATTAATGGCTACAATTACACCAATATAGAAACCGATGGTGCTTTTGCAGAGTCGTTCTTCTCTGGTCAAATTGATGTAGACGACCCTATGTTTAAGCTCTTTGCTACCGGTTCGGTAGACTTGCGGGAAGGCAATAAGCTCTTTAAGCTCAGGGGTAGGCTAGACACTGCACTTTTAAAAGAGGTAAAGCTCACTGAAGAAGAAATGCTGGTCTCTACCAACTTTAACCTGGACATCACCGGACTTAAGTTAGATAGTATTAGAGGAAGTATTAGCCTCTCCGATACCTACTACCGCTTTAAACAAAAAGATATAGAACTGGACTCGGTGTTTTTTGAAGCCTCCAGAAACAGCAACGGCCGCAAGTTCACCATCGTTTCTGACCTATTTGATGCCGACTTCAGTGGCGATTTCGAATTTACAGGTATTGCCAAAGAACTCTCCAACATCAACGAACAGTACAGATTGCAGTTTTCCAGCAGGTCGGAAGAGGTAAATTCTTTTTTGCGCAGAAGCCCACCAACAAAGAAAAAATTTAACCTCAACTACTCGGTCGATCTGCACAATATTAGCCCACTCATACAGCTTTTTGATAGCACCATTTATGTAGCTAAAAACACCAAAATAGAAGGCCGCTTTGACAACCGGCAAGGGCAGTCGCTTGTGCTCAGCTCGCAGGTAGACACCGTTCAGTTTGGTAAAATTTACATGCTCGAAAACGATTTATATATCAACACCAAAGACATTCGCGACCCGGAAAAGGTCTTTGCACAAGGCTACCTTTCCAGCGAAAAACAAATATTCTCGAACTCTTCAGAAACCAATAAGCTGGTATTGGAAGCCGTATGGGACGGAAAGCGCATGGATATTAAGCAAACACTTACCCAGGCCAGCACAGGCAACTATGCTGAAATTAGTGCCGGCATAAATTTCTACCCGGACCGAACTGAACTGAGGTTTGAAGACTCGAACATTACCGCTCTTAATGAAACCTGGAAGATCACCGAAGAAAATGTAGTTGTGTTTGGCAACCAGCGCATAGACTTCGAAAACCTGAGCATATACAATACCGATCAGTCCATTAGCTTCAACGGTCAAATTGCCATTACCCAAGACAGTTCGCAAACCCTAACCGTAAACTTTAGCGATGTGGAAGTGGCCAATATCAATCCACTTACCTCCGAGTCGTACACCGGTAAATTAAGTGGCACTGTCAATGCTCAGAACCTTTATTACAACCCCATTATCTTTGGCGATATAGAAGTCATAGACTTCAAAATCAACGAGTTTCTGGTAGGCAATCTGGACGGCAGTATTACCTGGAACGACTTTCGCCAGCGGTTCGATGTGGACTTTGAGGTAAACCGGCTCAACCGAAGAATCATTGCTATGAATGGCCAGTTTTATCCGGCCCGACCTGAAAACCAATTGGCCATCAACCTGCGTCTCAACGAAGCCAACCTGAACATAGCCGAACCATATATAGACGATTACTTTTCGAACCTGGGCGGATTTATTGATGGTCGGTACACCATAAGCGGCAACATAGACTCACCCCTAATGAAAGGCCAGGGAGCTATAAAAGAAGGTAGAATGAAGATTAACTACCTCAACACAAGCTATAATTTTGAAGGTGGTATAGACTTTAGTAAAGACGTAATAGCCCTGGAAAACCTGCAGTTTGTAGATGCCCGAAATCAGACGGCACAATTCGGAGGGCGTATTAGCCATAATTCGTTCAAAGACTTTCGCTTAGACCTTATCGGGCAATTGAATCAGTTTCAGGTGCTCAATACCAATGTCGATAATGGCGATGCTTATTATGGAAGTGCCATAGCTACAGGTCAGGTATCGTTGAGCGGAGAGGCTTCCAGCCTCAATATTTCGGCCAAGGTAAAAACCGAAAGAGACACCCGCATTTACATACCCATTACGGAAGATACCGGCAATAACGATGTGCCCGAATACATCACTTTTGTAGACCGCACTGTTCAAGACACTACCAGCACCAAAGATTCGCTGATCAATGAAGTAAACAAAATAAAAATAGAGGGTCTAAAACTAGACCTTGACATAGAAGTAACACCGGAAGCTTACGTAGAAATTATCATCGATCCGCGCACAGGCGATATTATCAGAGGAAGAGGCGATGGACAGCTTCGCCTGCTCATCGATACGCAGGGCGATTTTCAAATGACCGGTGAACTAGACATTACAGAAGGCGCCTACAACTTCAGTCTGTACAACCTCATTACCAAAGAGTTTCAAATAGAACAGCCCAGTACCATAACCTGGTATGGCGACCCCTATGCGGCTGTCATGGACATTAAAGCCTCCTATACCCAAAACACTTCTCTGGCTCCTCTTTTGGAGCAATCGGGAGGAAGTGTAAGCCAAAATGGTGGTATAAGCCGCAGAGTGCCCACCAAAGTGCTGCTCTACCTGGACGGCCCAATGCTTTCTCCAAACATTGGTTTCGATATTGACTTTACCGACCTGAACGTAAACGACTACCAGCTAACCACGGCCATCAATGCCTTTAAAAACCGAGTACAGAGCGATGAGCAGGAGTTAAACCGGCAGGTTCTTAGCCTTATCGTACTCAACCGCTTTTCAGAACAAGGCGGGCTTCGCAACATTGGAGGCAGAACCACCACCCAAAACGTAAGTCAGTTGCTTTCTAACCAATTGAGCCAACTGGTAGCCCAGCTCGATGAAAACCTGGAGGTCAACTTCGACCTGGCCGATTTGGATCAGGACGCCTTCAACACCTTCAGGCTCCGCTTGAGCTACACCTTTCTGGATGGACGATTGAGGGTAACGCGTGAAGGAGCCATCTCAGGAGATATTAACAACATTGCCGGAGACATTACCGCAGAGTACCTGCTTACTACAGATGGGAAATATAAAGTAAAGGTATTTTCGCAAAACAACTATAACCCGGCAGACCGTGCCCTGAGCCAACAGCCCACCAATCAAACACAAGGCGTGAGCATTTCGCAAACCACCAGTTTCAATAATCTTCGCGAATTCTTTAATGGTGTAAATAACAGCCGCAAAAAGAGAAAAGAAGAAAAGAAGGATAACAATACTGAAGGAAACACAAACTAAAATACCTTTAGAGGGTTAGGTTTATTGGAAACACTCTTTCATGGAAAAGATCAGTATTTTTTGGTTTCGGAGAGACCTTAGATTCATAGATAACACCGGCCTCTATTATGCTTTGAGCGAGAGAAATCCGGTACTCCCTATTTTCATTTTCGATAGAAATATATTAGATAAACTACCCAAAGCCGATGCAAGAGTTGAATTTATTCAACGCACTCTGGAACAGCTAGACAAAACCCTTAAGGATAAAAAAAGTGGGATAAAAACCTTTTACACCACTCCCATTGAAGCCTTCAAAGAACTTAGCAAAACATATACCCTCGAAGCAGTATACACCAACAGAGACTATGAGCCTTATGCCCTTGAGCGAGACAGGGAAATAGAGAACTTTCTTAAGGAACAGGGTGTGAGCTTCTTCACTTTCAAAGATCATGTGATTTACGAGAAAGAAGAAATTGTGTCCGGCTCAGGCAGTTTCTACAAGGTCTTTACCCCGTATAGTAAAAGCTGGAAAGAGAAATACAAAGCCAATCCGCCTGAAACCAAGCCCAGTGCGCTCTATTTCGACAATTGGGTACCCCTGAAAGAAGAAAAAGTACATTCCCTTGAGGCCATGGACTTCAGACACACGGACATAACCATTCCATCTAACACGGTAGACGAAGAGATAATAAAGCACTACAGCGAAAAAAGAGACATTCCCGCCCTGGACGCTACTTCCAGACTAGGTATTCATTTACGCTTTGGCACCATTAGCATCAGGCAACTGGCCGAAAAAGCTTTGAATCTGAACGAAACCTTTCTAAATGAATTGATTTGGAGAGATTTCTATGCCATGATTCTGGCCAACAACCCAAGAGTAATAGACCAAGCCTTTAAACCGGAATATGACAGGATACCCTGGAGACAAGACGAAGAAGGTTTTGAGAAGTGGTGCCAAGGAAAAACCGGCTACCCGATAGTAGATGCTGGCATGAGGCAACTTAACCAAACCGGATACATGCACAACCGGGTACGAATGATAGTGGCTAGTTTTTTAACCAAGCATTTGCTCATAGATTGGCGCTGGGGAGAAACCTACTTTGCTGAAAAACTGCTCGATTTCGATTTGGCCTCTAACAATGGAGGTTGGCAGTGGGCGGCAGGTACGGGCACTGACGCTCAACCCTACTTTAGAGTGTTCAACCCACAGTCTCAAACAGAAAAGTTCGACCCTCAACTAGAATACATTAAAAAGTGGGTTCCTGAGTATAGAACAGATGCATATCCAGCGCCCATTGTAGACCACAAACTAGCACGCCAACGCGCAATTGATACCTACAAACAAGCTTTGGCTAACTAGTTTGTGTATCTTTCGGCATGTACAAAAAGTTGCTTCTGATCTTTCTTTTGGGGCTTATGGGCAATCTTGTTCATGCCCAAACAGAACCCGTTAGTCCGGCAGAAGCAACACATCGCCTGCCTTTAAATAAAGTAAAACTCTATGGAGGCATTGGTTATGGCACAGGCCTTTTGGTGTTGAGCCAGGCCTGGTATGCCGAAAACGGCTTCGATCGCTTCAAGTTTTTTAACGACAATGCAGAGTGGCTTCAGGTAGATAAATTGGGGCATACCTATAGCACTTATCATTTTTCTCGGGTAAACTATGAGCTACTAAGCCGAACAGAATTAAACCACAACAAAGTCCTTATGTGGTCCTCGCTATTAAGTACAGCGCTCTTTTTGCCAATTGAAGTACTCGATGGGTTTTCACCGGACTACGGATTTTCTTATGGCGATATGTTGGCCAATGCAGCTGGTTCGGCCCTTTTTTTTATTCAACAAAAGAGCTGGAAAGAACAACGTATAAAACCAAAGTTTAGCTTTAGAAGCACGGCATACCCAGACATGCGGCCTCAAATTCTTGGCAAGTCCTTACCTGAACAGCTACTCAAAGACTACAATGGACAGAGCTACTGGTTTTCTTTCGATATTCACGCTTTTGCTAAAGAGTCCTACTGGCCCAAATGGCTCAACCTGGCCATAGGATACGGTGCCGAAGGAATGGTTTTTGCGCGCAATGTAGAAAATGCATCTGCCGGCTATAGCAATTCCCGACAGTATTTCCTTGGATTAGACTTTGACCTGAGCTACATACCAACCAACAACAGGTTCTTAAAAACCATTCTCTTTCTGGCAGACTTCATTAGGCTACCTGCCCCGGCTATACAACTACAGCAAGGAAAAATTACCGGCCACTGGCTATACCACTGATGCACTTAAAACCGGTAATTCACGTTTTATGAGACAAACACCATAATATGCGCACAAGGATCTTGTTTTTACCATTGATTATAGCCCTGTTATTCGCCTCTTGCCATAAGGACGATGTGGTGGTACTCAGCGAACCTAATATTCCCTTGCCGGAAGGTATTTCAGAAGCCCTCGCTTTTGAACTACTCGTTCATCAGGTAGAAAGCACCACTCTCAATGTGTTGCACTCCCTTAGCGAAAGAGACCGGGGCGCAGCCAACACACACATCAACTTTAATATTTTTTCCGACAGAGGAACATGTGGAGGTCAGTTTCTGGATACTTCCAACAATCAACTGTTGCTTAGTTTTGGCGAAGGATGTATTGATGGCACTGGTTATACTTTAAAAGGCTCTATTCTACTAGACTACGATCACCCGGCAGACACTCCGGGAAACACCATACGCATTACTCTTACTGATTTTGAACTCAATAATATTTCTCTAAATGGAGTGCTGGAACTAACCAACACCTCAGAAAACAATAGCGACACACAAAAAAGCTATAGGCTCGAATTCGATGATTTAACACTAACGCTGAGAGGCAAAAGCACCCCTTTTGAAGGAAGTCGCAACATTCAATATGAAAAAACCAATGGGCGCGATCATCTTGACACCAAGGCCAACTACCTGACCTCCAACTCATGGCATTTTACTCTTCCCTCAGGTACAACCTTTGAGCTCATTAACACAGGCCCTAACCTGAGTACCTTTAGCTGTTGGCTCCACAAAGTATACCTCCCGGCCAGAGGGAGTCTGCAGGTCGACAATGGAGAAACTACCTTGCAGATAGACCTGAACACTAATGCTTGTGACTTCTTGTTTTACTGGCAATCTGAAAATGGAATCCCAGTTCTTCACGATTTGCGCGAGAGCCTTTAAATCGCATCATTTATTGTATCTTTGCCGCGATATAGACCGTCTTATCGCTCTCCCGATTTATCGGGAGTGAGGAAAGTCCGGGCACCACAGGGAAGCATAGCGGCTAACGGCCGTCATCCGTCAACTGACGGAGAGGACAAGTGCAACAGAAAGTATGTACAGGTAATGCTGTAGTGAAATCAGGTAAACTCTATGCGGTGAAATGCCACGTATACTTGCGTTTGAGGGTTCCCGCCCAATGCAAGAGGGTAGGCAGATAGACTTCGGTAGTAATACCGCGGCCAGATAAATGATAAGATCATCCTCAAAAGAGGAGTAGACAGAACCCGGCTTACAGGTCTATATCTTTTTTTCCTTTCAGTGAATTTGGTGATTGGGCAACTGGTTAATTAGGAAATGATCACTTGATTATCTGCCAGATTTCAATTTTAGCACTATTTTCGCTTGAAGGAACGAGTTGGAACCAATTCACTAATTACCCATTTTCCTAATCCACTAAAAAGCATGGCAAAAATTCTGATCATCGATGACGAACAAAGTATTCGCAGCACTCTTAGGGAAATACTAGAGTATGAAAAATACTCAATAGAAGAAGCCAAAGATGGGCAAGAGGGGCTGGAAAAACTGATTGCCGATAAGTTCGATATTGCGCTATGCGATGTGAAAATGCCTAAAATGGATGGTATTGAGTTGCTGGAACGAGTGCAAATGGCTGGAATAGATACGCAATTCATTATGATCTCGGCCCACGGCACTATTGAAACCGCAGTAGACGCTACCAAAATGGGAGCTTTTGACTTTGTGCCCAAACCGCCAGACTTGAACCGTTTGCTACTTACGGTAAAAAATGCGCTTGACAAGTCTTCGTTAGTTACCGAAACAAAAACTCTCAAACGAAAACTCTCCAAGAAATATGAGATGGTGGGCGAATCCAAAGCCCTTGCTGAAGTAAAGGAAATGATGGACAAAGTTGGTCCTACCGATGCCAGGGTTCTGATTACCGGCCCTAATGGCAGCGGCAAGGAACTGGTAGCCAGAGGAATTCATGAGCGAAGCAATCGGGCCAGCACTCCCTTTGTGGAGGTTAACTGTGCGGCTATCCCTGCCGAACTCATTGAAAGCGAACTTTTTGGGCATGAAAAGGGCGCATTTACTTCGGCTCACAAACAGCGCATTGGCAAGTTTGAACAAGCCAATGAAGGCACTCTTTTCCTTGATGAAATTGGTGACATGAGCCTTTCTGCTCAAGCCAAGGTGTTAAGGGCACTACAAGAACATAAGATTACCCGGGTGGGTGGCGACAAAGATATCAATGTGAATGTGAGGGTATTGGCAGCCACTAACAAAGACCTAAGAAAAGAAATTGCGGAGAATCGTTTTCGTGAAGACCTATACCATAGACTCAGCGTCATTGTCATTCAGGTTCCCCCGCTAAAAGACCGTAAAGAAGACATTCCAATGTTGGTGGATAAATTTCTGGACGACATAGCCGATGAGTACGGAACCAAGAAAAAGAAAGTATCGGCCGATGGACTTAAGGCTCTTCAGGCCTATGATTGGTCGGGCAACATTCGGGAGTTACGTAATGTTACGGAACGACTCGTGATTATGTGCGGAGATGAAATTGGGGAAGAGGACGTAAAAAAGTATCTGATTTAGATCAGAACTGCCCTTCCTTTTTTTCCTTCTTTACCTCTTCAGTATCGGCCTTGGCATAGGCAGCGCAAATAGATTGGGCACAAGAGGTAATACCTAAAAAGGACACGGCAATCAACAAAAGAAAGATTTTCTTCTTATTCATGATGTAAATTTGAGCGTTAAAGATAAAAATTCAATCGTGTTTTTAATCTATTGAATGCATTTATCTTACCCTTCAACGGGTGGTTGGCCGGAAAATTTTAGACCACCATCAAATTACAACCCCGAAGATCCGAGTTATCCATCCTTCCTTTTACCTCAAAACGACCATCAGGAAGCACCCGACCAATGTCTTTGGTTTCTATAAATGAACAGGTATGTACATTGGCCAAATCCACAATATTGAAAGCCACAGTATGCTGAAAACTGGGATAAGATAGTGGATCATTTAATTCTCGCCCAACTACTTTGAGGGTTTCCGAAGGTCTAAAGAGCCCATTGCCGGTGGAGTAGCCCTGAGAGAAAAGCTCGGTCATGCCATACTCCGAGTGCACCTCTTTTACACCAAATGCACGTTTAATGTGGTCGTGTACCTCTTCCCGAACTAACTCCTCTCTTCTGCCCTTCATGCCGCCAGTTTCCATAACCAGCAACTCAGGAAAGTGCATTGAATATTGCTCCGCAAAATCGAGCAAGGCAAAAGTAACTCCCCAAAGAAGCACTTTTTTAGTTCCCTTTTTCAAAGTCTGGAGTTGATGAGCCAGTTGCTCTAAATTATTCAGGTAAAATCCTGACTGGGTGTCATCAGTACATTCTATAAATCTATTGACCATGGCCACCAAACCACTATTGCCCCTCTCCAGATAAGAAGGCAAAAGAGCAAGAATAACGTAGTCATTCAAAGGACCATAGATAGCCTCAAAGGCCTTTTTACAATTATCTAAATAGAGCTGATTATCGGCCACAAAGTGTCTGCTCGGCTGTGTTCCGGTGGTTCCGCTACTCTCAAAAACAGATGCAGCTTGCCATTGCCCTGTTTTTATTTCAAATGCTTTAAAAAAGCTAATGGGTAGAAAAGGCACCTCTTCCAGCCGGCTCACATGCTGTGGGCTGCGCTTCAAATGATCGCACCAGGCTCGATACACCTTGTTATACCGATACTGAAACCGATAAACATCTAGAGCAAGCGCATTAAATTCCTCTTCTGAAACGCTTTTTATCCGATCGATTAAACTATTGATTTCGGCCATACGTTATAGAGCTGGTGTTTTCCGTTCACTTAGGGCAAATATTGCTATAATTGTACTTATATAAAGTAATCCATGAGAATAAAGCTATCGTCTTCTCAAGTTTTGGTATTAGTGTTTGCTCTGGCATTGGGTGTTGCCTGCAACCGCCCACCAGACCTACCCATTGAACCAGAAGTAAGCTTTTCTAACATTGAATTTGAAGTTAGAAATGCAGGCGACCCGCTGTTCGAGGAGAACATTCTCCGTTTATCCATAAATGTGAAAGATGGAGATGGCGACCTTGGGCTAGATGGTGACGAAGACTTTGGCCCCTATGCTCCCTACCACCTGGTATTGGAAAACAACCAGCCGGTGGAATTTGGACAGCGGCCCAACGACCCTCCGTTTACTTGCCTGGACTACATAATTGAAGACCGGGAGAACCAAGACATCAATGGAGACAATGATTTGCTAGACACCCTTCTCATTGACTTCAACAGAAACCAATACAATATAGAGGTTGACTTCTTTGTGAAACGCAATGGCACCTTTCAGGAGGTAGACCTGAGGGCTCAACCCAGGGGAAGTGCCAACGAAAGCACACTTTGTGGCATTAGCTTCGATGGACGATTCCCTTGTCTTTCTTCCGAAGAAAATCCCTGTGCCGTGGTGAGAAATAACAAACGACCTATTGAAGGTGTAATTACCTACGATATGAAGTCTGGTATATTCCTACCTATTTTCCGAACCGACACACTGAAATTGCAATTCATTATTCGCGACAGAGCCCTGCACACCAGTAATGTGGGAGAAACCCCTGAATTTACACTTCAGAGTATTCGGGTAGAAAGGTAATTTTCCTTACTCCTTATCTGAATCATTAATAAATAGGTGGAAATCGGTCAGGCTCCGCTTCACTCATCAATTCGTAGATTTTGTCGAACACCGTTTCAACATTGGGCTTAGACCAATAATCTCCGTCAGAAGCATAGGCAGGCCTGTGTTCTGCAGCGGTAATAGTAACCGGCTGAGAATCCAAATGGTAATATCCCCCTTGTTCTTCCAGCACCTTTTGCATCATAAACGCAGAAGCACCACCCGGCACATCTTCATCGGCAAACACCACTCTATTGGTCTTCTTCAACGACTCTACTATGGTGTGGTGAACATCGAAAGGTAAAAGCGACTGAACATCTACAATCTCTACGGAGATGCCATACTCGGCCAGCTCCTCAGCTGCCTGCATAACAATGCGGCACATAGAACCATAGGTAACTACCGTCACATCGGCTCCCTCTCTTATGACTTCAGGTACTCCAACAGGTACTGTAAATTCACCGATATTGTCTGGAATACGCTCTTTAAGACGATAACCGTTCAGGCATTCTATAATAAGCGCGGGATCGTCAGACTGCAGCATGGTGTTGTAAAAACCGGCCGCTTGTGTCATGTCTCTCGGCACCAACACATTAATTCCACGCAAAGAGTTCAATATCATACCAATGGGCGAACCTGAGTGCCAAACCCCTTCTAATCTATGGCCTCGAGTTCTAATTATGAGTGGAGCTTTCTGTCCCCCTACGGTTCGGTACTGTAGAGTGGCCAAATCGTCACTCAGAGTTTGTATGGCATACAGTAAATAGTCCAGGTATTGTATTTCCGTAATAGGACGCAAGCCACGCAAAGCGGCACCAATTCCCTGGCCAATAATGGTTGTTTCACGAATACCGGTATCTGTAACTCGTAGCTCACCATATTTCTCCTGCAAACCGGCAAAAGCCTGGTTCACATCGCCAATTTTACCCACATCTTCTCCAATAGCAAACACTCGGGGGTCGCGACTCAAAGCAGCATCAAAACAGGCCTGGAGCACCTCTCTGCCATCAACTAAAGGAGAGTTCTCAGAAAACACCGGCTTTACTTCCGGCACTTTCAACGAAGCTTCTTCCGATTCGCTCATTACATGGGAGCTAAACCGTTTAAAGTTCTCTTCATCGGCCTTTTTCAACCAAGCAACCAGAGAAGCTCTGGCCGAGGTTTGTTCGTTGCGGGTAATACGCAACACTTTTTTCACGGCCTTGTATGTATCTAGGCGAATGGGGTTCAGCGTCTTCTTTAATTCAGAAATGATCTGTATGATTTGTCCTCCGTGCTCACTCTCTTCAGCCAGGGCTTCAAGAATAACCACAGCGGTCTCCTGATCTTTCTTAATATCATTTATAAAGGCGTTCCAGGCATTAACCCTGGCTGTCTTAGCCGATTCTTTAGCGTCTTTCTCCAACTCATCGAGTTGTTCTTCAGAAGCTAGTTCATTGGATAATATCCACTCCCGGAACTTCACAAGGCAGTCAT
Source organism: Roseivirga sp. UBA1976 (assembly GCF_002336325.1). Lineage (NCBI taxonomy): Bacteria > Pseudomonadati > Bacteroidota > Cytophagia > Cytophagales > Roseivirgaceae > Roseivirga > Roseivirga sp. UBA1976. Next base: position 34,312 of record NZ_DDDQ01000161.1, read on the forward strand.
GTTCTTTCTCCCACTCCAGACGCTCCTTCGACTTGTAGCGTTCGTGAGAACCGGAGGTTGAATGCCCTTGCGGTTGGGTAACCTGATCTACATGAACCAATACCGGCACATGTTCATTGCGGGCAATTTGTTCTGCCTTTTGGAAAGCGGCTATCAGGGCTTCATAGTCCCAGCCATGCACCTTAATGATTTCATAGCCCTGGCCATCCTTATTACGTTGCAAACCTGCCAGAAACTCTGAAATGCTTCCTTTAGTAGTATGATATTCCTTAGGCACCGAAATACCATAATCATCGTCCCAAACGGCCATAACCATTGGCACCTGAAGTACTCCGGCAGCATTTATGGCTTCAAAGAAGTGACCTTCTGAAGTGGAGGCATTGCCAATGGTTCCAAAGGCAATCTCGTTTCCGTTGATCGAAAAATCAGAAAGGTCTTTGAGCTCGTCAATGTGGCGGTATAGTTTGCTGGCATAGGCCAAGCCAACCAATCGGGGCATCTGGCCGGCAGTAGGAGAAATGTCGGCACTGGAGTTTTTCATGGAAGTTTGCGCCTTCCACTTTCCCGATTCATCGAGCAAGCGATTGGCAAAATGCCCATTCATTAATCGGCCGCCTGAAGCGGGATCGGCCTCAATGGAGGTATGAGCATAGAGCTGAGCAAAGTATTGCTGCACCGTGAGTGCTCCAATGGCAAACATGAAAGTCTGATCTCTGTAGTAACCGGAACGAAAATCACCATTTCTGAAAACCTTGGCCATAGCTATTTGAGGAAGCTCTTTACCGTCTCCGAAGATGCCAAACTTGGCTTTCCCCATAAACACTTCCTTTCTACCTATTATACTTGCCTCGCGACTCTCAACGGCCAATCGATAATCGGCCAATACTTCCTCCACATTGATCTTCTTTTTGCTCACAGCCTTTGATACTCCCACACGAATTAATTTAATGGTTAATAGACATTTCTACGTCTAACAAATGTAATACAGTTCCAAGACAAATCAAATTTGGTAAACCCTTATTTTTTTTGAGTTTGAACAAATATTATATCGAATTAATAGCCATAACTTATGTTTTAGTCTGCCATATTATTTATATCAAAATTTCATTCCTCTGAAAAGTAATTACAAGAAAGATAATTTCCTGATTTCCACATTTGGAAATATATACTTCTGATTATCAATGAAAACAGGGTTTTTAGGCCGTTTTGCAAACGTTTGTTGGTTCCGCTTGCTATATTTGCCACTCAAAAATTTAAACAGTTCAAAACATGATCATTGGCGTTCCAATAGAAATCAAAAATAACGAGAACCGGGTGTCTCTAACACCAGGTGGAGCACTGGAGCTCATTAAGCGTGGTCACGAAGTATACGTGCAAACCAATGCGGGTCTAAACAGTGGATTCCCAGATGAAGCCTACGAAGAAGTTGGCGCTAAAATTTTACCATCCATTGAGGCTGTCTATGAGAAGGCCGAAATGATCATGAAAGTAAAAGAGCCAATTGAACCTGAGTACAAACTCATCAAGAAAGATCAATTGGTATTTACCTATTTCCACTTTGCCTCTTATGAACCACTTACTCATGCAATGGTAGAAAGTGGAGCTGTTTGTCTGGCCTATGAAACGGTTGAAAAAGCAGATGGTAGCCTCCCTCTTCTTATTCCAATGTCGGAAGTAGCCGGCCGAATGGCAACTCAGCAGGGAGCCAAATACCTTGAAAAACCAATCATGGGTAAAGGAGTTCTTCTGGGCGGTGTTCCTGGTGTATCTCCCGGTAAGGTATTGGTTCTAGGTGGTGGAGTTGTTGGTACTCAAGCCGCTAAAATGGCCGCTGGCCTTGGGGCTCAGGTAACTATTATGGATGTGAACCTGGACCGCATGCGGTACCTCAACGATGTAATGCCTCCAAACGTAGTAACTCGCTACTCTAATGAGGTTAACATCAGAGAGTTAATCCCTCACATGGACCTGATTATTGGTGCGGTACTGATTCCCGGAGCCAAAGCACCTAAGTTAATTACTCGCGATATGCTTAAGGAAATGCAACCGGGTACTGTATTGGTTGATGTAGCAGTAGATCAGGGCGGATGTATTGAAACATGTACACCAACCACTCATGAAAACCCAACGTTCATCATCGATGACATTGTACACTACTGCGTAGCCAACATGCCTGGGGCAGTGCCTTACACCTCAACTATAGCCCTAACCAACGCTACTCTTCCTTATGCCATTCAATTGGCTAATAAAGGATGGAAAAAGGCTTGTCAGGATAATAAAGAACTGGAAAAAGGCCTGAACGTTATTGGAGGTGAAGTAGTTTACAAGGCCGTTGCCGAAGCGTTTGATCTTCCATACGTGCCAGTAGAAAAATACCTGGCCTAAGCCAGACAGAAAATAGTTTCGAAAGAGGGTTTCTAAAAAACACCGCAAAACTGGTTTTTCAACTCTTTATAGCTCGACCCGGGCTATAGCCGACACGAAAAACAAAAAGAAACGGTACTTTTAAGAAACCCTCTTTATTTTTGTTCGATGAAAAAGACGGCATTAATTACCGGAGCCGCTGGAGGTATTGGATTTGAGTTTGCCAGAACTGCTGCCGCTCAAGGTTACAATTTGCTTTTAGTAGATATAAATGAACCCCACCTTATACAGACCAAAGAAACGCTACTAAGCTCTTTCTCTGTTCAGATTGAAGTATTTACCCAAGACCTTTCTACCGAAGACGCTGCCTCCAATATCTTCGGTTTTGCACAGTTTCAGGAGATTGAAGTAGAGCTGCTATTCAACAATGCCGGCTTTGGTAACTTTGGATATTTTGCCCAAAGCAGTTGGGAAAAAGATCGGGCCATGCTTCAGGTACATATGGTTACTGCCACAGATCTGATTAAGCGATTTTTACCGGGCATGATTCGAAGAGGCAAAGGCTACATTCTCAACAATGCCTCGGTAGCGGCATTTGTACCCGGGCCGCTCATGTCTACTTATCACGCTTCTAAAGCCTATTTACTCAACTTTTCGCAAGCATTGGCCAATGAGGTTCGCTCGCATGGCATACATGTGAGTGTACTTTGCCCCGGCATGACCCGTACCAATTTTGCCAAAGCCAATGGCAACGAAAACCCTAATATAAAATTCAATATTGCCGATGCACACACCGTTGCCACCTTCGGATTCCAGGGGCTCATGCACGGTAAAGTAGTATTGGTCCCTGGCATTTGGAATAAGTTGAGCGCTTTCTTGCCACGCCTGCTTTCACGAGGAAGAGTAACAAAAATGGTAGGGAATATTCAGCGTAAAAATCATGCAAAGCGGCAAGACGGCAAGGCCCGTGTAGCCATATAAATAGCCATTCGGCCTTTTCACAGACATTCTGTTCCAAAAAACAGGATGCTTTCAAAATTTGTATTTTGCAAAGCACAGCCTAACTCAGGTCTATGGCATTGATTAAAAGTGGTTTTCTTGGCATGTTCGTAATGCTCCTCTTTCAGGGCAATGAAAGAGAACGCATCTTTATAGACAACTCCAGCGAACAGGTGTTGCTCGCCTTCAATGACCTCCCCATTTTGGTAGACAGCACCGGCACAATGACATTTCAGGAGGTAGTCAACTCACAAAAACAATTCATTATTAATCCGGGCTATAAACCCAAGGATTATTGTGTAGACTGCACCTATTGGGTAAAAGTACCTCTGCTCATTGCCAACAGCCTGGACAAACAGTGGATGCTGGAGTTCTACGACCAAACCATAGACCATATCTGGGCCTACTTCCCTACGGCAGACGGTAGCTACGAGCAAGACCACGTTGGAGATGCCATAGCCTTCAACCAAAAACCTTTTGAGCACAAAAACTTTCAGTGGATCATAGACACGAGCATAAAAGGCCAGCAAAATCTCTACTTCAAAATACAATCGCACACCTATGCCGATGTGCGCATCAACATTCGTACGGTCAATGCGTTTGTGCGCTATTCGCTCAATGAGTACTTTCTTTATGGTATTTTCTATGGTATGATCTTCATCATATCCATTTACAACATGCTCATATACTTTGCCATCCGCGAGCAGAAGTACCTCTTCTACACTTTTTACATTCTTAGTGTAGGCGTATATGCCATGTGTGTCGATGGTATTGCTTATCAGTTCTTATGGCCTCAATGGCCCGAATGGAATCAGATTGCCTATGGTACAGCACTGTTTTCATTGATTTTCTGGTCGTTGCTCTTTTCCAAGCGCTTTTTAAGCACCAACATAAAGGCCCCTATAATCGATAGAGCACTCACCTGGGCACTGGTATTGCGCACGGCACTGTTTATATACGTATTGCTTTTCGATCATAGCCTGTTCGAATACCGCAACATAGAAATCATTCCCCTTTCGCTTATATTCTACTCGAGTATTCACGTATGGAAAAAAGGTTACAAGCCGGCCCGTTTCTTCGTTGTGGCCTATGGCGTGCTCTTTTTGGGATTTTTGGCCAAGGCCTTACTCTATTTGTCGGTTATTCCGTTTACCACCATCACCTACTACAGTTTGCATATTTGTTTCTTGCTAGAGATGATCTTTCTCACCTTTGCACTTAGCGACAGAGTGCGAATTCTGAAATCAAACCGCGATAAAGCCTTCAAACGCATAATTAATCAGCAAAAGGAAAATGCCGAACTCAAAGACCGGGTAAACAAAGAACTGGAAGAAAAAATCAAAGAAAGAACGCGGCAGCTCGAAGAAAAAAACCTGCTTCTGGCCAACACCAACCAAAAGCTCATTGAGCAAACCAAGGAGATCAACGCCATCAATTCCAAACTCGATCTGGACAACTGGAAGCTCAAAAACAACATCAAAGAGATTCTGCAAGACAGGCTCATCAACAAGAACCTAAACCTGGAGCAATTCCAGAAAATTTTCCCGAACGAGCTCACCTGTTATCGTTTTTTAGAAAAACTAAAATGGGGCAATGGCTATCACTGTTCCAAATGCGGCAATACCAAATACTTTGAAGGTAAGACCAAGTTTATGAGACGCTGCTCCAAGTGCGGCTACAACGAGTCGGTAACCAGCAACACCATATTCCATAGAATAAAATTCCCCATTGAAAAGGCTTTCTTCATTCTGTACATTACCAACAACCGGCAGAAGGAGTATACGCTCGATCAGCTTTCGGAAATGTTGGAGTTGAGAAGGAACACCATTTGGAACTTCAAGAAGAAGATTGAAAAGGTATATGATGGCGACTCTAAAAACTCCTCAACCGTGCTCATCCACAATCTCTTTAGCTCGCATCTCAACTAGTCGTTTCTGGTTGACATTCTCACTTTGTTTTTTAAGCGCAACATGCAAACGTTTTCCCCTTGAAAATGCTTTAAAAGCTAATTTTTTAATGTGACTAACGCGCAAAAAAACAATCGTTTTACCCCTTATTTAAAGGCCAAAAATCAACTTTTCACACCATAGAACTTGCGCATTTTCTAAGAAAGTAATTACAATTACTCTACGTATATCAATCGATTTACTGAAACGACATTACCTATTTGAAACAAAATGATTAAGGCATGAAAAAAACTCTACGCTCGTACTTAAAAGTACTCCCGGTACTGCTGATGTGCGCGCTGGCACAGCCAGCCTGGGCACAATCGGTGGTAGTAACGGGAACCGTCATATCTTCGGAAGACGGACAGCCGTTGCCTACAGTAACGGTACGCGAAAAGAACACCAACAATGGTATGACAACCGATATGAATGGTCGGTATCGGTTAACGGTCTCTGGCAAAGACGCAGTATTGGTCTTTAGCTTTGTTGGCTTTGTAACACAAGAGGTGGTAGTGGGTAATCAAACCACCATCAACATTACACTTAACCCCAATATTAGCGAATTGGGCGAGGTGGTAGTTATTGGTTATGGTAGTCAGGAACAAAAAGACCTTACCTCCTCCATTTCAACCGTAAAAACCGATGAAATAAATAAAACACCTACTGCCCAGGCTATGCAGGCCCTTCAGGGTAAAGTGCCCGGCTTGCAAATAGTAAGTAGTGGTGCTCCCGGAGCAGCCCCAACCGTTAGGGTGAGAGGAATTGGCTCGCTTGAAGGCAATGCAGCGCCTCTTTATGTGGTAGATGGAATGTTCTTCGAAAGCATAGACTTCCTTAACCCAGCGGATATTGAAACCATTTCAGTTCTAAAAGATGCTTCGGCTTCGGCAATTTATGGGGTAAGAGCTTCCAATGGAGTTATACTTATCGAAACAAAGTCGGGTAGCTATAATAAGCAGGCCGAGGTGGTGTACGATGGATACTACGGTGTGCAAGTTGCCCAAAATGTACTTAAGCTGGCCAATGCCCAACAATTTACGGAGTATGCTCTGGCCACTGGATCCAGTGCCGATGCAGCCTTTATAGACAACGCCTTCCAGCGCTTTGGTCGCAGCCGCATTAACCCCAACGTACCCAATGTAAATACCGATTGGTACGGCCAGGTTTTGGAAACTGCTGCCCCCATTCAAAACCACTCCTTAACAGTAAGCGGAGGTAGTGACAACACACGTTACTCACTGGGAGTCAACTACTTTCAGCAAGACGGCCTACTCAAAAGTACCCGCAATGAATATGAACGCTTAAACCTACGGTCTAAAATAGACTTCGATGTAAACGAAAACCTGAGAGTAGGTGGAAACATTAACATAAGCAACGGAACTCAATATGTGGCCGAAAACTCGGTTTGGTTTAAGACTTACTTTGCTGTACCCATATTGCCTGTATATGACGACCTGAACACTGCCGCAACTCCGGTTAGGCTTTCCAATGCCCAAACCCTTGGTTATAGAGGTTCTCAAAACCCAATGTACGACCTCCTCTACAATGACAACCGTAATAAAATCGGTAAATTTCTGGCCAACTTCTATGCAGAGGCAGACCTTATTCCAGATCGCCTGACTTTCCGAACCGCTTATAACTACAGCTATTCGAACATCAACTCTAGAAATGTCAATTTTGAGTATAGCGATGGAGTTACTGATTTTCAGTCTTCTATAAGAAGAAGCCACGCTACATCATTCAACCAAATTTGGGACAATTACCTTACTTACAAGCAAAACATTGGCCTGCACAACATTACTGCAGTGGCCGGTTATTCTTTCAGAAGCGAAAGTACAGAAGGGCTCTTTGCCAGAGGTACGGAGTTAGACCCTTCACCAAGCCGTATTCAGGAAGAACTGTGGTACATTTCTCTGGCCGATGTTATTGATCAGGGTGGAGTTGGCGACTTTGGTGCTAAAACCTACGGTTCATCTTATTTTACCCGTTTGGCCTATAACTATGACGACCGATATCTTCTTTACGGAACTTACCGAAGAGATGGCACCAACATTTTCCAACAAAAGTGGGGTAACTTCTTCACCATTGGTGCCGGATGGGTACTTTCAGAGGAGAACTTCTTTAACCTTTCCGGTGTAGACTTCCTTAAAATAAGAGGTGGCTGGGGACAACTTGGCAACGCAGGCGTTACACCATCTGTAGGTGCCCCAACAGTAGAACAGAGATTCCTGGCTATAGATGGAGTAAGAGTTCCGGGTAATGTGGTTATTCCTACCTATGACTATGTGGATCGTTGGGAAACAACCGAAGAACTTAATATAGGTGTAAGCTCAAGAATGTTCAACGAAAGACTATCAGTTGAAGCTGACTATTTTCAGAGAGACACTAAAGATGCAGCCGTAACCATCATTCTCCCACTTATTAGAGAAAATGTAAGAAGAAGTGCGGCCGGAATAAGAAACTCCGGTATTGAAGTGGCCATGAACTGGTCCGATGAGCTCGCCAACGGAATCAGCTACCGTGTTGGCGGAAACTTTGCCACACTAAACAACGAAGTGCTCACACTTGGCGGCCCTCAATACCTCGATGGTGGTCAGGCCGAATTCCGTCAGCGTTCCATTGTAGGGCAGCCTCTACAGGCATTCTTTGGATATGAAACCGATGGTATTTTCCAAAACCAGAACGAAATCAACAACAGTGGATATACCGCTGAGTTCATTAACGATTCGGGCATTGAGCCCGGAGATTTCCGATACAAAGATCAGAACGGTGACGGTGTGATAGACGATCAGGATCGTGTGGTATTGGGCTCTTTCTTACCCACGCTAACCTATGGATTCAACCTGGCGGTTAGTTATAAGAACTTCGATTTTTCGGCCGATTTCCAGGGACAATCAGGACACAGCATTCTCAACCGTAAAAGAGGTGAAATCATTTTCACTACCGATACTAACATTGATGCAGAACTGGCCACCAACCTTTGGACAGGCGAGGGCACTTCAAACAAGTACCCTTCGGCCGCAGGTTTAAGAAAAGGCTGGAACCAGAGCATGAGCGATTATTTCGTGGAAGACGGTTCATACTTCAGAATTCAGAACGTGCGCCTGGCCTACAACATTCGTAACAAAACCGTATTAGGCACGGATATCCCTGACGCCCGCATAACCTTTACGGCAGAGCGTCCATTAACTGTCTTTAACTACAATGGATTTAACCCGGAAGTAGCCAACGGAATAGACAGACAGACTTACCCAATTCCTGCGGTATACACCCTTGGTTTGAACATTAAGTTTTAAAACGAAAGAAACAGACAATGAAAGCATTAAATATAGTTAAGAAGCTCACAGCACTAAGCCTGGCCATGGTACTGGCAACCGGCTGTGACGACAAGCTCAACGATCCGCTGGAACAACGTGTGTTAGTAGAAGACACAGACTACACCAAAACGGAAAACATGGCTCAGCTTATTACAGGAGCCTACGAATTGCTCTACGCTCTGCAATGGGAAACCTTCCCTCTGCTATCCGTAAGGGGCGATGATGTAAACGCAGCCGGAGACCAGTTTCCACTCACAGAAACCGACTTTTTCCGCTACGACAGATCTTTCTGGATGTACAACTCCACATGGCTCAACTTCTATGACGACATCATTAAGTTTCATGCCGCAATGGAAGAAATTGAGAAGTACAAGGAGTTTGCCGCCAACCCTGCCACGGCCGACCAGTACATTGCAGAGATTCGCGTAATGCGGGCCTTTGAACTCTTTCAGCTAGCCAGGCTCTGGGGCAATATATTGCTCCCTACCAGCTCGCAAACCGATGGACTCTATACGACCCCGGTTTCTAGCTTCGAAGAGGTAATGACCCACATTTCTGAAGAAATGGATGCCGCTATCCCCCTCCTTCCGAATGTTCGCCCTAACCAGCGCACTGATATTAAGGGTGGAATTACCCGATACACTGCTCTGGCTGTAAAAGCCATGGCCAATCTGGAGCTTAAAAACTACCAGGCCGTTGCCGATGCCACCGGAGCCATCATTAGCTCCAATGCCTTTGAGCTATACCCTGATTTTTATGAGCTATTCAAAATTCCGGGGAAACTAAGCAACGAAAGCCTCCTGGAGTTCCAGTACTCAGACTTTGGTCAGAGCTCTGGCGAAGCCGAATACTACCTTCATGCCTTCTTTGGGCCAAACAACTGGACCCCTGCAGTAGCCGGTTCCAGCGGTGGATGGGGTTTTTGGGAGCCTACCATGAAGTACATCAAGTTTATGCTGGACCGAAACGAGACTGTACGACTGGAAACAAGTGTTCTATTTACCAGAGAAGGTATTCAGCGCATTCAGGAAGACCCCAATTATGCCAACCTGCCGGCCTTCGTTTCCAATACCACCAGAGATGGCGATGTAATAGGCCGAACAGACAACCAGCCTAACCCGCGTGCCATTTTCTCCAGCGGAAAGCACTACCTGCCCTCAAATCAGTTAACTCCGGGCAGAACCAGATATGGTGAAAACAAGAACTTCCTGGTTATACGCTATGCAGAAATTCTGCTCATGCATGCCGAAGCACTGGTGAATGGAGCCACAAGCACTGTTATGTCGGCCGATGATGCCGTGAACGAAGTACGCAACAGAGCCGGGCTGCCCGATATTAGCGGAGTAACTCTCAATGAAGTACTCAACGAAAAATTCGCTGAGTTTGGGATGGAATGGGGTATTCGCTTCTACGATTTGGCGCGCTACGAGCGCACCTCAGAGCTGACTCACGATGGAAGAACCTATACGCCTGCTGCGCGATTCATTCCTTATCCATTGGCTCAATTGGATCTGTTAACCCAACTCAATGGCAACTAAGAAAACACAAAGCATTATGAAACTATTTAAATCAATCGTAACAAGCTTCGCCCTGCTACTCGTATTGGTGGGTTGCGACAACAGCTTTATAGACGAAATAGAGGCGGTTGACCCCGGTGCAGACGAGTCGGCACCGGCCGTCACCATCTCCTACCCTACTGAGGGCACCCAAATTCAGGTCTACGAATCGGTAACCTCCATAAACATTCAATTTGAGGTGACTGACGACATCGAAGTAGACAACATCTCAGTGAGGTTGAACGACAACGAAATTGTTAGCTACAGCGATTTTAAAGACTACAGACGTTTTGTAGGCGAATACCTCTACGAAGAATTGGTAGACGGTGATCATACACTCTCTATAGTAGCCACCGACATTGACGGTAAAACCACTACCAGAAGCGTGAATTTCTCCAAAGTACCACCTTATCAGGCCAAATATGATGGAGAAATATTCTACATGCCTTTTGATGGTGACAACATAGAGCTGGTAAGCGTAACCTACCCTACGGAAGTAGGCAACATGGGCTTTGCCGGACAGGGAAAAGTTGGCGGTAATGCTCTTGCAGGTGCCAGCGGGTCGTACCTTACTTTCCCAACCAATGGCCTGTTGGAAGATGAGTTCAGTGCTGTTTTCTGGATGAAGGTAAATGCAACTCCTGACAGAGCCGGTGTATTGGTTATTGGGCCACCCGATGAAGCCAACCCTACCAACCCGAACAACAGAAAGGCCGGTTTCCGTTTCTTCAGAGAAAATGCAGGAGGCAAACAACGCTTTAAACTCAATGTGGGTACCGGTGCCTCCGATAGCTGGTTCGATGGAGGCGCTGCGGCCGATGTAGACCCCACCAAAGACGAATGGGTGCACATGGCCTTTACCATTTCTCAGTCAGAGGCCACCGTATACATAAACGGTCAGGTAGTGAAAACAGGAGCGTTTGCAGGAGTAGACTGGACCAACTGCGACATTATATCCATTATGTCAGGAGCTCCAAGGTTCACCGCGTGGAACCACCTTTCAGATCAAAGCTTTATGGATGAGCTCCGTTTATTCAACAAGGCACTCTCGCAAACCGAAATTCAGAACATTATTAGAGACGAAGGAGGCAATGTGCCTTATCAGGGTGAATTCGGTGAAATTTTCTATATGCCATTCGATGGCAACTATACAGAGGCAGCATCTGGCAGTAACGCTACTGCAGTGGGATCTCCTTCTTTTGCCGGATCGGGTTTGAGAGGAACCAATGCCTACAAAGGAGCGGCCGACTCTTACCTGACATTCCCTTCGGAGGCACTTGAAAACGATGAGTTTAGCGCTTCTTTCTGGTATAAGGTAAATGGCGATCCGGACAGAGCCGGTATTTTGGTAATAGGACCTCCGGACGATGCCAACCCCACAGCGCAGAACAAGCGCACCAGCGGCTTTAGATTCTTTAGAGAAAATGCCGGTGGAGAACAGCGTTTTAAACTCAATGTAGGTACCGGTGCCTCCGACAGCTGGTTCGATGGAGGCGATGCAGCCGATGTTCCCCTTACCAATACAGACTGGATTCACATGGCCTTTACCATATCGCAAACAGAAGCTAAGGTCTATATTAATGGTCAGCTGGTAAGCGAAGGCACTTTCGATGGCATAGACTGGACCGATTGCGATATTATGTCCATTATGTCGGGGGCTCCGCGCTTTACCGGATGGGGACACAATGCCGACCATAGTGTGATGGACGAGTTGCGCATTTTCGACCGTGTAATTACACAAACAGAAATACAGACAATCATTAATGCTCGCTAAGTAGCAATCGAATAATTACTATGAATTGGGGAATTCAGCCTGGCTGAAATCCCCAATTTCATCTAAACCAGTTAATAATGAAGCTCCACTACCTTCTGTCTTTAGTGTTTTTAAGCATGCTAGCCTGTAGCAAAGATGAGCCTGGCGCAGAACCCCTTGTGCTCAAAAATGCCTTTGCCGGTGACCTTGAACTGAGCACTGGTAGTGTTACAGAAGGAGTTCCTGTAGACCGAACTATATCTTTGGTATTTTCTGCTGCCCTCGATGAGTCTACTACTCAATCAGGAATACTATTGAGTGAAAACGACAACGAAGTTTCAAAAACCATCTCCCTTTCATCCCAAGGCAAATCAGCCCTACTACTCGTTAACGGTACACTTAAAGACAACACCCTATACACCATATCCATCAACCAAAACCTAAAAAGCACCGCGGGAGCAAGCACAACTCCCACCACTATTCAATTCAAAACACTGGCAGGAGCCCTCAGCCTAATCTCCATTGAAATAGATGGAGAAACGGTAGGCAACAACCCCAGAGTACAAGACATTGGTGTGCAACCCACTATTACCTTCAATTTTAGCACCGGGGTAAGCCTTCAAAGTTTTCAGAAAGCATTTAGGCTAACAGGACGCTCCGTGAGCATAAGCAGTTCTGATGAAAACAGAGTGGTTTCCGTTACCCCAACCACAGCCCTAGACTACATTAAAAAATATAAAATCACCCTCTCAGAAGAATTAAAGAGCAGCGAAGGCAGAGACTTTGAAGGGTACTCCCTGGAGTTCTACACACAATTAAACCCGGCCAATAAATTTCCGCAAATCTCTGAAAGCGAATTACTCACCAAGGTTCAGGAGCAAACCTTTAAATACTTCTGGGATTTTGCTCATCCTACCAGCGGATTAGCCAGAGAGCGCAACAGCAGTGGCAATACTGTAACCATTGGAGGTTCGGGCTTTGGTGTTATGGCCATACTGGTAGGCATAGAACGCGGTTTTATTAGCCGGCAACAAGGAATAGACAGGCTCCAGACCATTGTGAACTTCTTAAAAAATGCCGATCGTTTTCATGGGGTATGGCCTCACTGGATGAACGGTAATACCGGTAAGACCATTCCTTTTAGTGCTACAGACGATGGAGGCGACCTTGTAGAAACGGCTTTTATGATTCAGGGGCTCCTCACCGTTAGAGAATATCTCAACGCCTCCAATACTCAGGAAAAAGCCATTATAGATACCATTACAGAACTTTGGGAAGAGGTAGAATGGGATTGGTACACCAGAGGCGGCCAGAACGTATTGTACTGGCATTGGTCGCCCAATGTAGGCTGGGAAAAGAACCTGAAAATTCAGGGCTGGAACGAATCGCTAATAGTCTATGTACTGGCCGCCTCTTCTCCCACCCACCCTATTTCAGCCAATGTATACCATGAGGGTTGGGCCAGAAATGGCAATATGGCTAATGGTGAAGAATACTTTGGCACCACCTTGCCACTAGGCTACTCCTATGGAGGCCCACTATTCTTTAGCCACTACTCTTTCCTTGGCTTGGATCCGCGGCAGCTCGAAGATCAATACGCCAACTATTGGGATCAAAACGTAGCCCACAGCAAGATAAATTATGCATACGCTGT
>NZ_DDDQ01000131.1:0-11800 GCF_002336325.1 Roseivirga sp. UBA1976
ACGTAAGGTAAATTTCAAGTTTTACTTTGGGGCACCATCATGCGTACCAGCAACTACTTTTGAAACAGCCGGGGCCGAAATTAGTGCTGCGGAAGTTGACTATTTGTTGCAAAAGCCTGAGGTAAAGTATCTGGCAGAAATGATGAACTGGCCGGGTGTATTGTATGGCGATGAGACAGTACGGCAGAAAATAGAAAGTGCTCAAAAAGCCGGAAAACCTATAGATGGCCATGCACCGGGCCTTAGAGGAGAACAAGCTGAAAAGTATGTGAAGGCGGGAATGAGTACTGACCACGAGTGTTTTACTGCCGATGAAGCCAGAGACAAATTAAAGCATGGTATGAAAATAGCTATTCGCGAAGGCTCTGCGGCCAAAAACTTTGATGCCCTTGTGGAGCTGTTTGGTGAAGCTCCAGATATGCTCATGTTCTGCTCTGACGATAAACACCCTGACAACCTTGTGGAAGGGCACATTGATCAACTCGTAAAACGTACACTCGCCAAAGGCTTCAATTTGTTCGATGTATTAACTGCAGCCTGTATTACCCCTGTAGACCACTACTCCTTAGACGTGGGCACCCTGCAAATAGGCGATTTGGCTGACTTTATTGTAGTTAACAACTTACAGGAGTTTAATGTATTGGCCACTTATATTAATGGCAAAGCTGTTGCCGAAAGAGGCAAAACCCTTATTCCGAGAGTTGACAACGAAATAATTAATCGCTTCGATTGTGAGCCTGTATCAGCGAAGCAAATAGCTGTTAAAGCTACCGGCCGGGAAGTACAGGTAATTGAGGCCATGGATGGGCAGCTCATTACAAACAGTCTATGGCTTCCCTGCCCAATCAATGCTGAGGGAATGGCTGTTTCGGATCCCCGGAAAGACATCCTTAAAATGGTGGTGGTAAATCGGTATCATAAGGCCCGGCCGGCAATAGCCTTTATTAAAAGCTTTCAGCTAAAAGAAGGTGCCATTGCCTCTTGTGTAGGGCACGATTCCCACAACATTATAGCTGTTGGCACCAACGATGAGGATTTGGCAAGAGCAATCAACCTCATTATTGAATCGCAGGGTGGAGTAAGTGCCGTGGGTTCTGACAACGAAATGGTTTTACCATTGCCTGTAGCAGGAATCATGTCGGCCGAAGACGGGTATGTGGTCGCTCAAAAATATACGGCTATTGATGCCATGGCCAAGAAGCTCGGTAGCAAACTCAATTCTCCGTTCATGACCCTCTCCTTTATGGCCTTACTTGTGATTCCCAAACTTAAACTTAGCGACAAAGGCCTGTTCGATGGAGAAAGCTTCTCGTTTACCAACCTGTTTAGAAATTGAACTAATAAATTAGTTTGATTTAAGGGTTTATTCCACTACCTTCTAGGTTCAATAAACCTTAAACAAAATGAGAGTACTTACTTTCCTGCTTCTCACCGTGTTCACGGTGGGTTTAACCTATGCTCAAGACACTCCTTCTGAGCATGCGATTAATGAAAAATTAGTGATGGCCGGAGACAACATGCACTTTGGTTATTATGAGAAGGCTCTGCCATCTATTCACTGGCTGCTTCAGAATGCTCCCAAGGCATCTTCTAGTGTCTACAGCATAGCATTCAAAGCGCTGGAAGAAACAGCCGGTAAAGTGGAAGACACAACCAAGAAAAATGTACTTCTCGATTCGCTAATTATTGCCTTCCGCCTTAAAGAAAAGCACTTTGGCCTGACAGATATTGAAAAGAACAAACTGGCCTTTCGGTACTTCGATTATTTTCTGAACAACAAGGAGAAAGTAGCAGAAGCCTACCCTCTTTTCCATGAACTCTTTGAAAGCCCCGATGAGGTAATAAACAACAACCTGGTAGCTTTTATGTATATAACCAACAAATACCATGAGCTGGTAAAGCCTTTGTCAACGGCAGAAATATTGGCCAACTATGAACTGGCCAGCAGGCAAATTGCCTCAAGGTACTTCTCAAAAAACCTCAAGCTATACGAAACCTACAGCAAATATGCCGATGATCAGGTTTTTAAAACACTGAATGTCAACGAACATTGTCAGGCAATTAAGCAAATAGCTACCCACATGACTGCCCCGGACAGCGTGTATTTAGCCAAGAAAATTGTATCGCTCACCCTCGACTCTAAATGTGGAAAATCGGAACATTACCTAAAAGCCCTCAATATACTCTCCAGAAGCGAGCCAAGTCCGGGACTTCATAAAATACTGGCTCAATACGCTGCAGCAGAGGGGAATTACGCTCTAGCCACAACGCACTATGTGAAAGCCATTGAGCTGGAATCTGTAGCCGATAAGCGCGCAGCGATATATCTGAGTCTGGCCGAAATATATTTTTTAAACAATGATAAACCCAAGGCAAGAGCCAGTGCCTTAGAGGCTGTGGCAGCAGACCCCGGCCAAACCTCTGTGGCCTACTCGTTCATTGGCAATCTTTATCTTTCCAGCTATAACGATTGTGCCGAACGCCATGATCGGGTTCAGGACAAGGCCGTTTACCTGGTAGCCTATGACGCTTTCGAAAAAGCAGGCGACAAGAAGGGTATGGAAGAAGCTGCTAAAAGATTCCCAACGCGGGAAGAAGCTTTCGAAAATAACTTGTTCGATGGAGACCAAATTGACGTAGACTGCTGGATACAGCTAAGCACTAAATTGAGAACAAGAGTAAGCAATTGACCGTTATATTTGAGCTAAAAACAACAATTTGATAATCCATGCATTTATTCATACTTTCTAAGACCTGTTAGTTTCGCGTGGCCTTAGCTTTTTGGCTAAATGTTTGATTAAATGATTGGTTAGAAAACTCATTGTTATGAAAAGGATATTCTTTGTACTACTTACCTTATGTATTGCTCAAGTGGGAATGAGCCAGGAAAGTCAGCTAAAATTGCCTGATGATCCGGTACTTGCCGAAGAAGCAAAAAGAAGATTTGCTCTATCGGTTGATGCCATGTCTATCGATAGGTATAGACAAGCGGCCAATTCGCTTAGCTGGCTCATGAAAAATGCCCCTGATTTGTACGATGGTCTGTACATAAACGCATATAAAGCTTACGAAAACCTGGCAGAAGCCGAAACGGACGAGACCAAACAGAATGTGTTGCTCGACTCGATGTTTATTGCCTTCAACTTAAAAGAGAAATACTTTGGTCTAAGCGACCTGGAAGTAAACAATAAGGCCTATCGCTACTATAAATATTGGAAATCGAATCGTGAAAAAATAGGTGAAGCACTAGAGGCATACCACGAAGCCTACAAAAAACCAGAAGAGGTTATTAACAACAACATTGTTTCTTACATGGATGTGGTGAGACGCTACAAGGCCTATGGCAACTCCATTTCGAACGATCAGGTTTTGGATGTTTATGGCAAAGTGCTGGATGTTATTGACCGCAAAGAACAACAAGGTGAAGATTCTGACAAACTAGACCGATACCGTGCGGCTGTAAATGGTTTGCTCACACAGATTATTGGTGATGACCTCAATTGTGACTTCATTAATACCAATCTGGCCCCTCCCCTGAATAACAATACCAACGACCTAAAGCTGGCCAAAAAGATTTTCGGATTGCTACTCAATCAGGGCTGTACCGAAAGTACATACTTCCTGAAATCGGCCGAGATTATTCAGAAACTGGAACCTACTGAAGGAATGGCCAAAGTAATTGCTCAAAGAGCCTATTCCACTAAAGAATATGATAAGGCAGTAAAATTCTATCAACAAGCTGTGAGCTTGTCTAAAAACCCTGAGAAAAAGGCAGATCTTTTACTGGGGCTCACTTCGGTATACATAGCCCAGGGCAACAAGCAAGAGGCCCGAAAAATAGCCTTCCAGGCTGCAGAAACACACAAGTCTTATGAAGCGCAGGCACTTACTTTGGTAGCTAATATGTACATGAATAGCTTCAACGAATGTGCTAAGCAACAAAGCCAAATCGATGATAGAGCCATTTATATGGCAGCATACGATTTATATCAGAAAGCGGGTAATAAGGAAGGAATGGCCCAGGCCAGAGCACAGTTCCCCACAGTTTCTGATGTATTCACAGCCAACAAAAATGAGGGAGATCCTATTAAAGTGGGCTGCTGGATTAATGTTTCAACCACCATTAAAACAAGACCTACAAACTAATGGACACAGAGAAGTTACTGAAAGAAATCAGAGAGAAAATAGATGAGCTGGTAGAAAAGGCCAAAGAGGCCGGAGCCGAGGCTCGCGAAGAAATGGAAGATGTGATAGAAGACCTGAAGAAACAACGCGATAAGCTGGAAGACAAGCTACAGGACTTTAAAACCAAAAATGAGCCTAAGTTCGAAGAGGCTAAATTCCACTTAAGAAAAGCGGCTGAAGAACTGGAACAGGCCGTAAAGAAGATGTTTAGGAAAGGCCCAGGTGCCACTGAAGTATAGAACCTAAAGGAGAAGTTTTGAGTACTATCAAAGACCAAACAGGTTTTTTTGACAGAACTTCTCCTTTTTTCTTATGCAACCAGGAGAAAGAAACTTTCTCCAAAGCCATTCAAACTATCTTGGTCGGAGAATCACTACAATTTCTTTTCCTTTTAGTCTTATTTGGGGGCCGTTGTTTCTTAGCTGCTCACCCCTAACCACAGTTACTTCATAACGCTCTTCATCGAACACCATACTCAGGGCATCATCAGGCTGGCTTATAGTTAGCTCTTCTCCATTATCCAAACGCTTGTACGCCACCGAAAGCAAATGCTCCCCTACCTTTAGGTTGTTTATAGCGGCCTCATTCCAGAACGAAGGCATTAAAGGGCTAATCATTACTTCCGAGCGATGAGCCATAGGGTTTATTCCAAAAAACTGACGTACAATGGGGAAAGCGTAGGAATAAATATTCCAGGCCTGAACAATCATCCCAAAATCGGGACTCACTTCATACATAGACCCCGGCAGGGCATAGCTAAATGAGTTGGTCATTCGCTGCAAGTAATCCAATGCTTCATCCGGTCTGCCATAATTATTTTCTGCAATAGCCTGAACTCCGGTCGGTAAAGTCATAACAGCACCGGTATAGCTAAAAATCTTCATCTTCTTGGCAAAGCCACCATCATCTGTTCCGGCCGATTCGTCCCTGTCGATGCCTGTTACGAATACGCCAAACGGATTCACATATTTACTACCTGTTTTCAGGGCCCTGAGGGCATACTGCTCTTTGGCCACCCCCACCTCCATGGGTGTGTTTACCACCCAGTTGTGGTATAACACAAAGCCTTGTTTTTTATTTGGAGCATAGCTCCTTATTTTCTTTTGAGTATTCTTAAGTTCCAAAACAGCCCAGGGCTTATTCAGAGTATCGGCCCTTACGATGGCTCCATCAATTAAATGCAAGGCCTCTTTAGCCGTGCCAATAAAATCGGCATAGGAGTCAAACTCTTCAACCCAGAAATCGGTATTAATTGTATTTGCCAGTTGCTCGGCCTTAGCACTAAAGTCGGCAGCCCGCTCTTCTTCACCCAATACCCGGGCCATCTGAGCAGCATCAATGAAGGCTTTATAGGTATACGCTGCCACATCGATCATCTCAGACTCCAGTCCATGAATTTCCATCATGCCATAACCATCGGCCAACAAATTACCATCTTCATCATGCTCTTTTAAGAGCCAATCTAAACCGGCTATAGCCGTAGCATGGTGCTTTTTAAGAAAATCCATATCGCCTGTCCACTTGAACACCTCCCATATAAGGCTGGTATATTGAGGAGTTTCGTTGAGATTGCCGGGATTAAAGACCGCACCATTGGTAGACATTTCATGGATAATTTTACCACTACCCTTATTAATAGCGTTTGATACACTGTCGATAAGGGCAATGGTCTTTTCAGAGACATCGTGCATGCCTATGGCTACCGCCCCTTGCAGCGCATATTCACTATCGGCTCCAAAGTACCACGGATAGTCAGGAATTCCGGCAGTAATGCCTCTTCCAAGGCCTTCTACATCGCGCACCAGCCAGTCTGTATTATATTTTACCCAGCGAAAGGCTTGCTCAAGGCGTTGGTCAGGAATGTGCAACTCGGCCGTTTGGGCAATGGTTTGGTACCTTTTGGCCTTATTTTGTAGCATATCTCCAGCCTGTTCCCTCACCCGACTGAGTGTGTTCAAAGCTTTTTCTTTGGATTGATGGGAGCCCGCAATTACGAAAGCAATGGTCTCCGTTTTTCCGGGTTTCACCTTCAACGCATACGTCAGCGAAGCATTTACTCCTTTTCCTTTTTGCTCATAATCGCAAGGCACCATACCCACAGAGTTGCCGGTTGAAGGCGTATTGGAGGCAAAAGCCACATACCATTCGTTATCGGCATCTTTGCCCACTATTCCATCTATTGCTTTTTCATATTGGGCTTTGTCCTGTCCATCATTCATCTGGGTTCGTTCGCCCAGCCAAACAGGCCTCAAATCGATCATACCAGAGAAGGTCAGGTCGACAGTTTTTGTTTCACCACCCAGGTTTTTCAACTTGAGCTCCACATATACAGCCTCTTCACCGTCAGGCACAAACTGAGTTCGCTCGGCCTCCAGGCCCAACTGGTTGAGTTTATAGAAGTGCTTATTGGCAAAAGGGTAATTTCTGAACTTTTCGGCCTCTTCCAGGCAAACGCTCTGCCCATTGCTATTGAGTGAGATGCTAAAGCCATCCATTAGCTTTATGGGGTGATCCCAAATACCCCCCATTTCACCAGTCACATGCCAGCCAAGGTCCGGAAAAGTTCCGTCCTGATGCCCCACCATGTATAACCGGTCTCCTGCCGTTACATAAGGCGAGGCCAGGTATTCAGTAGTGCCATCAATGTATTCTGTGGAAGAAAGGAGTTCATCGAAAATCGAGTTCTGAGAAGTAGGGCTACAGCCCATAGCGACCAAAACTCCCAGCGCGAATAGAGAGGTCTTTTTCATACAATCGGAATGAAGAACTCCTAAACTAAGAGAAAGCCACGAACCATGCAAAGAACAAAATTGGCAGAGCTGTTTGTGGAAGACAGGCCTGAGGAATTTGTTTCCCTCAGGCCTGCCTAGAAAAGAACTATGGTTTTCTAGTTTACAGTACTTGCCCAAAAGGTAAGCTGCTACTTCTTTAAAAGGCTATCGAGCAGGTCTTCCGGGCGGTAGTATTGAAAGGTGCGATCGTCTGACATGGCTACAAAGAGCCCTTTTTTAAACATATCGTTCAATGGCAAGCTGGTTATTTCAGAACCATCACTCTCTTTGGTCGATAGCCTGACCACCTTTAACAACTGGTGTGAATGAGGGTCTTGTGCTTCTCCTTCTCTGGGAAAAATTCTGAAGCTATTAGCTTGCTGATCGGAAACCAGAATAAAGCCCCGTCCATTTTCTGTAGTATAGATTGAAATTCCCTCGTGGTCATCTGCAAAGCCTTCAGTACCAAAAAGAGCAAGCTCTTCATTACCTTTCTCAGGATCGGCATAATACTTTCGAATGCCCACATTTTCATCGGAATAATAGACATACCCCAGTTCATGGTCTACTGCAATAGCTTCAATTTCCTTTACCCCGCTAAACTTGCCAAACTTTCTTACCAACCGGGCCTGCAGTTGGCCCAGCGAGTCTGCCTCTAACGCGTATTGCCACAAATAGCCTTGGCTTGGCCCGGTTTTTCGCCCCATAATTACAAAGGTCTTCTTATCGGCAGGGCGTTGATACAGGGCAATGCCCATAAGGTCTCGATGTTCCGGAGCCGTTTCTCCCTCAAACATAGGAAAACCTCCTCCATCAATTGGCTTCATATCCGGGACAGAGTATACCCGAAGCATGGAAGTGAGTCTTTCACCGGTTACGGCAAAGTCTACTGTGTCTTTGCCTAGTACCAAATCATAACCAACGTCTACATTGTTCGGGCCCTTTAGTCCTCTCACCACTTTTTCCGGAAAAATTCTTCCCTGCAAATCGAAGACATACAAGGCCCCATCTTCGTGTTTATCCGTGCCAATAACAAGGCTTTTGGAAGGATCCTGGCGGTTAATCCAAATGGCCGGATCGTCAGAGTCATGCTTTACTGCTTCGGTAACCAGTATAGGTTTTATAGTTGGCTGTTGGTTGTTGCAAGCCATGGCCATAAGCCAAACCAAAGGGATTAGTAGATTAATTTTCTTTATCATAGCAAAAATGAAGGTAGCCTTAAGGCCACCTTCTTTAAATCTGTTAATAGTAAACTAACTAGTCGTTGAACAAATCGAATTTTAAGCCGGCATTGAACCTAACGTTGTAGTATTCTACCTGCATGGTGCGGCTGCTCACTCCCTGATAATAGCGCAATGGCTGATTGGTGAGGTTATTCACCTCAAAGAAAAACCTCCATTGTGGTGTAAAGGCGTAAGAACCATTCAGGTCTATAAAGGTCTGTTTGTCGTAAAAACGATCTTCAAAGGCATCGCCTCCCAATTCATCTATATAATCGCTGGCATAATTGAGCGAGGCTCTGAGCACCAGTTTGGGCGTTTCGTAGCTCAATGATGCATTGAACATATTGTTGGCTGTTCCCGGCAACTCAATATCTTCTCCTTCTCGGCCCTGAATACCGGTGGTTGAAGATTGCGTATAAGTGTAATTGAGGTAAAGCCCAAGGCCTTTCCATAGTTGTCGCTGCACAGCCACTTCCACTCCATATATTTCAGCCGTACCTCCGTTTTCGAAGGTGGTATATTCCAAATCATTGCCAAACTCAGGGTCGTTGTAGCCTTCAATAACCCGCTCATAAATAAAGTGGTCTACATCTTTGTAAAACACACCGCCCGAAATGATACCAATGTTTTCAAAGTAGTTTTCGAACATCAGATCGAAGTTCATAGAGGTTGTGGCTTCCAGGGCAGGGTTACCACGTACCAGCTCCTGATCGTCCGGGCTAAACTCTGCATAGGGCACCAAATCGAAATAATTGGGTCGGGCAATAGTGTTTGTCCAGGCAAAGCGTAAAATAGAATAATCGCTAAAGTTATAATTGAGGTGTAGTCCGGGCATAAAATTGCCATAGTTCTGATCGTCTGAAGTTCCGGTGACCACATCGTTATCTACATCGAAAATATTACCGGTATAATCAATGGATGTGGCTTCATAGCGCAGACCTACTATGCCTGAGAGTTTTTCATTGAATTGTATATCGGCCATGGCGTATGTGGCATAAATATTCTCCGTTGCACTATAGTTGCTGGCCGCATACTCGCCTAACTCATCGGTTTCGTCAAAAAGGGCAGGATTCTTAAGGTCTAATCCTCCTAAAAATGCCGGAGTAGCGAAGCGACCTACTTTGTATTTGCTACCGGCCAGATAGTTAGGGTTGGTGTAGCTGCTGTTGGGTACATTGCCCAACCTTGCGCCAAAGGCATCTTCATCGACAGGTTCGTATGAGAAGAAAGAGTTGTCTCTTAGTTTGTTTTTGGTTCTTACTCTTCCTCCAAATTTAAGGAGTGCCTTGCTGGTCAATGGCTTCTGAAAGTCTACTCTTGCATTGAAATCCTCATCTTCTGTGTAGTCATGGTTTTCAGAAATCTCATTTAAGCCAATGTTCAGGTTGTCGGCAGGGTTAATGAGGTTGGCCAAAGGGAAACCCGGGTCGCGTAGGTCTACAAACACATTCTGGTTACTCTGGCGATACGAGATATATCGCTCGTTGGGGCGATCTTCAGATGCTTTGGCATAGGTAGCAGACCAGGTCATTTTCAGACTGTTAAACAAGTGCTCTCCCTTTAGGGTAATATTTCTGTTGCGCTGATCCTCCAGCCTTCTCTTTCTAACTCTATCACTGTCAAGGCCGCCTTTGGTTTGGTATTCTACCCTAGCCGGCAAATTCCAGGTGCGCGTGCCTGTAGAAATGGCATCGCCATCATCAAAAGCATCATCAATCTGTGACACGCGCATTCTAAACCTATTTTCCCAATCGTCTCGCCAGTTATATACTCCGGATAGATAGAGTTTGTGATTGGCATTGATTTCGTAGTCGAGAGCGAGGTTAAAGCTTCTTCGTACCCGCTGCACCTGGTATTCTCTAATGTCGAATTCTTCGATAAGTGCTTCGCCATTGTCTCCTTCATACCACACGGCCTCCACATTGTCTGAGCCAAAGTCATGATTATTGTAGCTGGCCGAAAAGACCGCTCCAAGTTTGCCGTTGGCAAAACGATCGGAAGCAATGAGTGTACCGGTCCATATGGGCTTTTCGGACAGGAAGTTATACCCTGAGGCAAGGGTGCCGGACAGCCTTCTTCCTGCAGGAGCCGAGCGGGTTACAAGATTCACAGAACCACCAATGGCATCGGCATCCATATCGGGCAAAACGGCTTTATTTACCTGAATGGTTTGAATCAGATCGGCCGGAATAAGATCTAGTTGAATATTCCTATTATCTCCTTCTGCCGAGGGGATTCGTTCACCATTGAGCGTTACTGAATTGAGCTGCGGAGCCAAGCCTCTCACAATAATGTTTCTGGCTTCTCCCTGATCGTTCTGGATGGTAATACCCGGTATTCGTTTTAGGGCATCGCCAATGTTAGCATCGGGGAACCTACCTATCTGGTCGGCAGCTACCACATTGGTAATGTTAGCGTTGGTTCGTTGTTGGTTGAGCGCTTTGGCCTGCCCTTTCAAACGATCGCCCACTATTATCACTTCGCCCCCTGTGGTGTATCCGGGCTCCATAGAAAAGTTTTGTGTGGTAGTGGTGTTGTCTAAAACGGTTATTTGCTGCTCTATCTTTTTGTAGCCTACAAAAGTAACGGTGATGTTGTGCTCACCGGCCGGCACTTCAACTATAGTATAGTAGCCGTTGGCATCGGTTGGCATTCCTTTCTCTAAACCCGGCAACAGCACAGTTGCCCCAGGCAAAGGCAGGCCTAGCTCATCCAACACCCTGCCTTTAACTACCCCTTGGCTAAACGCAGGGGTGGCTATAAGGCCAATGATTGCAATGGTTAGTAATAGTCTTTTCATAGTTGTTTTTGTTCGTGAAATTGAATGGGTCAAATATGAAAATGACCTAATAAGGCTTGATGAACCGGAGGTTAAGCAAGTGATAAATTGCTACTCAAAAACGTTAACAAAACATATACAGAGAACCATTACCTACTGAAAATCAAAAACTTATAAACACATAAAATGTTAACAAGCTTTACTTAATACTCGGCTAGAAATTCTTTGAGTTTGAGACCATGCCTCAGATGAAGCTTCTTCTTTAGCCTATATCGAGCTACTCTGAGACTATCGGTATTTATTCCCAGCAGGGTTGAAATATCTTTTGAGCTTATACCCATGCGGATTAGTGAGCACAGCCTAATATCAGAATCGGTGAGTTCTGGGTACTGGCTTCGAATGCGGAGGGTAAAGTCATCGTGTACCTGATTGAAGGTGTCTTGAAAGTGTTCCCACTCCGTATCGAACCGAAAGCCCTTATCGATGCTGTTACTTAGCCCTTCCAGCACTTCGGCTTTCATTTTAGACTCTTTTTCCAGCTGATCGATTTGCTCCCGGATATCTTTGAGTAACCTGTTTTTTTGAATAATGTGCAATGTCTTAGCCGTAAGATCCTGGCTTCGGGCTTCCAATTCCAAATAGAATTGTTCCTCTTTGAGTCGTTTATTTTCCAGTTGTGCCTGAAGGGCCTGCTGCTCCAGCTCAATATTGCGTATTCGCTCATCGCTCAATGCTTTTTGAGCCTTTAGAGCCTCAGTAGCCTGGTTTCTCCGTTTTCTTTCTTGTATGGCCACGAGTGCTGTAAAAAACACCAGTCCTAAACCACCTATTACGAGTGAATT
>NZ_DDDQ01000131.1:12111-17245 GCF_002336325.1 Roseivirga sp. UBA1976
ACGAGTGAATTTTTCGCCTGCCGATCAATTCTCTTCCCAGCCTCCAGGCGGGCTATGGCTTGCTCTTTTTCTTGTGTTTCATAGAGGGTTTGAAAATTGGCTATTTGGCCGGCAATCTGTGAGTTGAAGAGCTCTTGCGAAAACTCATAGGCACTGTCGTAATAACTAAGTGCCAGACTCAACTGCCCGTTCGACCGGTAAACTTTGGCCATGTCGTGATAGGCACTGAGAACTTCGTAGTTGAGTTGCAGCGAATCGGCCAAGTGCAGCGCTAGGTTGGTATAGGCAACAGCTTCGGCCACTTTGCCTCGCTTTCTAAAGGTATCTCCCAGATTATTGAGTGTATTCACCAAAGCGGGCAAGTTATTACACAGGGAGTCGTAATGAGCCGATAGTAAGAAGTATTCGAATGCCTTATCGAACTGCCCCAGGTCTTCATAAACACTACCTATATTATCATAAATAATGGCTTTTCCTCTGGGATCGTCTAAAGCCTCGTAGAGCCGCAATGCTTTGTATTGATAGTAAAAAGCAGAATCAGCCTGGGCAGTTTTTTCAAAATAATGCCCAATAACGCCATAGGTTTCTGCCATTCCTGTAGAATCGGCCAGCTGTTCAAAAATGCTACGAGCCCTCTTATACTCTTTAATCGCTTCGGCCCATAAGTTATGAAACTGATAAGCCGCGCCTAGAGAAAGTAGGGTTTGGGCTGTCTCGGCTTTCATTTCTAGCTGACTAAACTTGGCGAGTGCATCGGTGAGGTAGGCAATAGCATTGTCATAAGCCCCTTGTAGATAGAAGACCTGCCCTATGGTGCGTTGCGCTTGCGCCTGCTGGTGAAGGTTGCCGGATTCAAGCGCTTCATCCAACGCACGTTTGGCATAGTAAAAGGCAGAATCCGGATCGGTAGAGGTATAAAAATTGCCCAGACCATTCAATGACCTAAGCTGCACGGAGAGTGTATTGGCCGAATTGGAGGAGGTAGAAATAAGTACATTATTGCTCCTAATCTGCGCCCAAATCAACGCAGATTGCCCAAGAATAATTAATCCTAGTACAGCCTTCCGAAACACTCAGGTAAGCTACAGCCCGAATGTTAGCTTAAGGGTTAGGCAATTTAAAGTTTGTGTGAAGTTTAAAATGCAAGGTTTAGTCTAGTTTAATAAATCTGGCTGTTTTCGTCTCTTTCTTTTCTCTAACCCTCAAGGTATAAATACCTGGCTTAAGGTTTTCTATCCTCAGCGATTCTTGGAAAATAGCACTGCTCTGATGAGTCTCAACTTGCTTCACTATCCTACCTTCCACAGTCACTATATCAAGCGTCACATTGCCGATATAGCCTCCTTCATAAGTAATATTTATGATCTCGCTAGTCGGGTTAGGTGAGATATTCATCTTTACTTGACTAGAACCTTCATTAAGTCCTGTAACCAAATCGAAAGGAAGAGTGTAGGAGAAAGCGGAAGCAAGACCATTCGCATCGATTGCCTGAATAGAGGCAGACATGACTCTACCCGAAATATCTCTCTTTATAAAAAGCTGATTGTCCTTGGTAAAAAGAAGATCGTTCTTTGTCTTATTCAGTTGATTATTGTCATACCTTGGATTAAGAATTGTGCCGTCATCTTCATACTTTAAGTGAACATGATATCGCATATTCTCTTTGGGAGTGAGGTCATCAACCGCATCATCCCAAGTAATTAGTACACCGCTGGTTACATTATATGCCCAAAGATTATTGGGTTTGGCTGGTGGGTTATTTGTTCTTCCCCAACCCGTAGAGGCACTGGAAAGGTAATAATCTAGCCTTTTACCTCTTTTCATAAAAATATCTACAGAACCATCGCCATTGAAATCCTCGACAATAGACGCGGTAGCCATGCCATATTTAACATAATTCTCAAATTCACCCCTACGCATTCTCTCAAAACTACCATCGCCTGAATTGACATAGAAGAAGGGGTAGTAAGACATCAATATCACATCCAGATCACCATCATGATCAATATCTGCTACATTAAGATGGTTTATCTCCAAAGTAATGCCTTGAAAGTCTGACCTTAAACTAAACTGACCATCCTCCTGAGTAAAGTAGACGATACTCGGGTTTGAGCTTAAATCACCTACATACATTAAGTCCAAATAGCCATTACGATCAAAATCGCTCCACACAGATTGGAAATGACTCTCATAGTATCTCAAAGTTGGTGCTCCTACCAGAGGCACTGCTTCAGACAACTTAAAGTTCCCCTTGCCATCATTATACAAAAGCACTGGCTCACGTAATAAATGACCAAACAAATCTTTATCCCCATCATTATCCAGGTCGACAAAAGCTTCACCGCCAATACTGAATCCTTCAAGCATAAGTCTTTCTTTAAAAAAGTCACCTTCATTGCTTAAGAAGACCGTGCTTTCTTTAAAACCTGTTTGGTTCGTAACGTTACATACCACATCTATATCACCATCGTGATCGAAGTCTACCCAAATTGGAGCACCTCTTATTCCAAAGCCACTTGCCAATGACAATATGAGGTTCTTTATCTCAAAACGAAAATTCCCCTTATTTAAAAAGACACTCAGTTTCGGTCCCTCTTCAGTATTTCCAAAGTGCGCTACATCCAGCAATCCATCTCCATCAAAATCGATGGTTGTGAGAAAACCTGCTACAGGTCCTTTTTGGTCTACCTGAGCACGCGAACTAACCCAATTTCCGTCTACATATTTAAAGATATTCAGCTCATTGCCTTCATCTCCAGACAGGTAAACAATTTCCATTGTACCATCATTATCAAAATCTCCCCTTTTAAAGTCATTAAAGGGAGATCCATCGAGAACATTGGTTTCTGTATAAAGTAAGGGATAGGTTTTAAAAGTAACTATTGTTGCCGCCTCTTCGAACGCACAATGATAGGGTACCACCTTAAACGAGTACTCGGTATCGGCCAATAAGTTTTCCAAAAGGTATGATGTAGAGTTGGCAGGGATTTCGTTCGAAAAGAGTGTCTCTCCATTTAATTCAAATGGATAAATCCTATAGGATTGTTCAGAAACTGAACGATCAGTCCACTCCAGAAGTACTTTGGTATCTGAAATATGAGTATATCTCACAATTGGTGCAACAGGTGCAGTACCATTCATTTCGAATGTTGCAGTATAATCTAGTTCCGATGCTCTGAACCCATTGTCAATAGCTTGTACAGATACAGTATACACACCATTGGGAATACAGTTGATTGTGGTTTCAAGAGTAGAAACAAAATTCCTCCTCTCTGTAGTTAGTCGCAATCCATTTGCTGTAGACCAAGGAGCAATTAGATAATTCCCTTCTGAGTCTTTGATAGATATTTCGTAGTGCAGCTTATTACTTTCCGATTCATTGTCTTCGGCACTCTCCCACTGTATTCTTACGGTATTTAAAGCATGATTAGGGCTTAGCGTTAAATTCTTCACTTTACTGGGCGAACTATTGAGCTTTGTCATATCCAACTCGTCCAGATAGTTATCCAACCAATTCATTGTAGTATATCTAAGGCTGGAATGATACTGAGAAACCAAGATGTCGAGGTCGCCATCATTATCTTTGTCGGCCAGAGCCAAGAGGTCTACTCCATAATCTGGTAGCCTCTGAAAAGTATAGCTATTCGAATCTTTTTCACTGTAGGCTATAATGGTTCTTTTTCCTACAATAGAAGTTCCATTCAGTACGTATTCGTTATACACAATATCACTCAAACCATCATTATTAAAATCGGCCACCAAAGGGTTACCTACAAGATTCTCTGTTAAGACAAGTTGTTCTTTCAATTGCCCATCTGCCATGGTGCAAACCGCCAAGCTAAATTGCGATTCGTTAGTTCCCTGAACTAAGATTTGAAATTCGTTTCCTGAATTAAAGTCGCCACTTATAACGTCTAAAATACCTCCCTCTCCTATTTTAAAATACGTACTCTCATCATAACCACTATTCGTATTTGTGAGCAATACCAATCGATCATAGTAGACGAACAGAAAATCCTTTTTACCATCTCGGTTAACATCAATCAACTCAACATTCTCTGCTGGTTTATTCAATTGTTGGGTAGTGGCCATTACCTTTTGAATGAAAATGGGTTCTGATTGAGGTTTGAGAATATCATAATAAAGCCACTTCCATTCAGATACTTTCGGAGTCGGATATTCCAGCTTTAAATCATTATTTATATCAAAGAATCCAATACCGTTGGAGCCGGGAAAGCCAATAGATTCTGCCTCCATAAGCTCAAGGTTAAAGTCTCCTTTGTTCAAGAATAGCTCAAGTGAACCCTGAAGCTGAGCCAAATCCATAAGCCCATCGTTATTGTAGTCTGTTACAACCACAACAACCTCTTCTCTTAGCGAATTTCTTGTGATTTGATGCTCGAGATAACTGCCATCTGACTTCTGCTCGTATATGGAAAACACTACTTGTCCATTCTTAAGTAGGGCAGAAATAAAAATATCGACTCGGCCGTCATTGTTAAAATCGGCCAAATTCGCTGCAAACAGGTCTTCAATGTTACCAATAACCTCAATAGGCAACAAATTAAAATCGAGCTTAGAAGTTGTTACAGAAAGCTCTACATATGGTGCTTCAAAACCACAGCTGTAGCCCTCAATTTTATAGTCATATTCCAGGTTAGACTCCAAGTTACTGTCTGTAAAAACGAGAGTCTCAGCATCCACCGAAGCAAGCGGCAGTAAGGGGTATGCATTTTCAGAAGAAAGCTTTCTAAAAATCCTATACTGCGTAACATGCTGTCCTCCGAGCCATTGAATTGAAACAGAATTACTTGAAGCTTCTATTACCTGAGGACTTGAAGGAGCTGTAGGAGCATTTCTGTCGATTGTAAAGGTACCAAAGTCAGAAAATGGGGAAACCAAACGAGTCTGATCTACTGCCTGTACCTTCCACTTGTATTGACCATTTGGCATACAGGTTAAAGGAAGACTCAGGGAAGATGTCTGCCCTCTGGTGTTGGTTTTCAAATCATTATCAGAAGACATTGAATGAAATACTACCGTTCCATCCATCTGCTCAACCACTACATTGTATAAAAGAGCAGCTTGTTCTGACTCATTGTCTGACGCCTTAGTCCAGCTAAGCTTGACACCC
>NZ_DDDQ01000065.1:0-29707 GCF_002336325.1 Roseivirga sp. UBA1976
GTCGCTGGGGCTCTTACCTTCTGCTTCAGTTGGAGACAAAACAGCCATGTTCGAACCCATTCATGGCTCTTACCCTCAAGCTGCTGGGAAAAACATTGCCAACCCATTAGCCACTATTCTTTCAGCAGCTATGATGCTCGATCATCTAAACCTTATCGATGAGGCCATAGAGGTAAGACAAGCTGTAAGTGCCTCACTTCGGCACGGAATGGTAACGGCTGATTTGGCCCGAAATGATGGTTATTCTACCGATAGAGTTGGCGATTTTGTGGCCAATTATATTGCAGATGGAGAAGACTCATGCTCTCAACAAAACATTCAAGCAGGAATTAGCACAATTATTTAAGTTGCTTTTCAGAACAATAGAATATCAAAACCCACAATTCTTTGAAGTTTAACATAAGCTTTTGGTATCTTCGGATTTAACCAAAAGCTTATGAAACTTAATCTACTGGAAGAGTATCTGCTATTGGCTCTAGACGATGAGAAGGGGAAGTTTGTCATAGACTCAACCCGACTCAATTATGGATTTGCCGGGGCAAGTCTTTTAGAGCTGGCAGTGCGCGGAAAGGTAGAGATTGACGGTGAGCGCATTATTCTTACAGACAATGCCTATGAGCCGGAGATTGCGTTGAATAAAGTTATCGATGTGGTCAGCCAGCTCAAAAGTCCCACTCTCAAAGATTGCCTGAAAGAGTTGGCCGAAAAGACGGGCGAAATTAAAGACGATACCCTCCAGCACCTGATTAATAAAGGAATACTCAGAAGAGAAGAGCATAAGATTCTTTGGATCATTCCTACAGAACAATACCCAACGGCCGACTTGTCGCCTGAAAGCAAGGTAAGAAAACGGCTGGACGATGTAATAAATGATGAGGCCAATGTAGAACCACATGACCTTATGCTCCTTAGTCTAATAGATGCCACAGATCTAACCCAGGAAGCATTTCGCGATCAGGACGACTATAAATCCATACGAGCTAAAATTAGAGAAGTAACAAAAGACGTGGGCATAAGCCGGGTAATCAACAAGAGCATACGCGAAATTCAGGCTGCCATCATGATGGCCATTAGCAGCACCCTGGTTATAGGCAGTATAAGTTCTCATTAAGTAGAAGATAATACCAACCCAAAGAAATTTCAACTAGTGGTGGATGCGCTATTCATCAGACTTTTTATTTTTGCAGCGGTTTTAAAAACGTATCCATGGGAAGAGCATTTGAATATAGAAAAGCCGCTAAAATGAAACGATGGGACAAGATGTCCCGAATTTTTCCTAAACTGGCCAAAGCCATAACCATGGCAGCAAAAGAGGGAGGCTCAGACCCGGACATGAACGCCTCTTTGCGTACGGCTATTCAAAATGCCAAGGCTCAGAATATGCCTAAGGACAACATCGATGCGGCCATAAAACGGGCTACAAGCAAAGATGTAGCAGACTACATGGAGATTAACTATGAAGGCAAAGGCCCCCATGGTGTGCTGGTATTTGTAGAATGCGCTACGGACAACCAAAACAGAACCGTTGCCAATGTAAAATCTTATTTCAATAAGGCCGGAGGAGGCCTGGTACCCAATGGTTCACTCGAGTTTATGTTTGCCCGAAAGGCTGTTTTCGAATTCCTCAAAAAAGACGATATGGATTTAGAGGAACTTGAGCTGGAACTCATCGATGCCGGTCTTGAAGAAATAGAATCGCATACTGACGATGACGATGTAACCACCGTATACGCCTATGCTGATTATACCAACTTTGGTTCCCTGCAGGAAGCACTGGAAGAACTTGGTATAGACGTTAAGAATGCTGCCCTCAAGCGTTTCCCAACGAGTCCGGTAGAATTCAGTGATGAGCAACTTGAAGAAATTGAAAAAATGCTCGATAAACTGGAAGAAGATGATGATGTACAGGCCGTATACACAAATATAGCCTAGTCTAAATAATTAGTTATCAACATGTTAAAGCTTCCCGGAGGGAGGCTTTTTTTATGCCTTGGCATTTTTGGCATCATTTTGGAAAATCCACTTATAACATCAACCAAAAGGAGGTCAAAATGAAAAAAGGTTTACTCATTCTATCGGTTTTAATCTTGTTTGCCAGTTGCGATGTAGTGGTGATTGAGGCACCCTACGATCCGCGCGATAATTTTACAGGAAGGTACACTGTAGAGGAATACAGTGAAACCTATGATGTACTTACCAAATACAATGTGAGAATAATAAAAGATGCCGATCCATACAGCAATGTGGTGTATATAAGAAATTTCTACGCTGCCGATATTGAAGTGTTTGCCGATGTTCATGGCGACCGCCTGACCATTCCACGACAAATAATTGACGGATATGTCATTCAAGGGACGGGTAGATTGGATTACGGAGACCTTGTGTTGAGTTATTCAGTAGAAGATAGATTAGACGATTCCAGCTTAGTAGACTTTTGTAATACGGTCTATTTCAGAAGATAAAGTGTTGTTTTGAGTTTTGATCGGAGGTCTACTCGCAAGGGTAGGCCTCTATTCTTTTCAGGGCCATTTCTTTTAAACATATTTTTAATTTGCCATGTTGGATTGGCGTAACTTTAAACAAAAACTGAACATGGCAAAAATTACACTTGGTGGTAAAGAAACTCACACCAACGGAGAGCTGCCCGCAATTGGCACACCGGTAAAAAACTACACCTTTGTTAAAAACGATATGTCGGCTGTTCAACTTGCCGATTTTAAGGGTAAGAAGGTTATACTCAATATCTTCCCTAGCATAGATACCGGAGTTTGCATGGCTTCGGTGAGAAAATTCAATGAAGAAGCAGCTAAGCTGAGTAATGCAGCAGTGCTTTGTGTTTCTAAAGATTTACCTTTTGCGCTTAATCGTTTTTGCGGTGCCGAAGGAATTGAAAATGTAACCGTAGCTTCAGACTTCAGAACCCCTGAGTTTGCCGAAGATATGGGACTTAAAATTGCCGAAGGAGCCTTCTCAGGGCTCAACTCCAGGGTAATCATTGTGTTAGACGAAGAGGGTAAAGTAAAGTATACAGAGCAGGTGCCAGAAATAGGGCAGGAGCCCAACTACAGTGCAGCCCTGGCGGCCGTATAAAACTTCATTAAAATCCACCGCTTAAGAAACTCCCAGCGGTGGATTTTTCACAACTTCATATATTCGGGTTCGTACATCAATCCATTAAAGAAAAACCAATGGGATTTAACATACGCTGCCTGATAGGGTTTTTATTCTTCCTGAGCACAGCCCATGTACATGCTCAGGCACCTAAAAAGCCCAATGCCGCAGAGCTTAAACAAGCCTTAAACAAATTAGAAGTACTAGGGTCAGTTATGTACCTGGCCGCTCATCCAGACGATGAAAATACACGCCTTATTGCGTATATGGCCAACGAAAAGAAGCTGCGCACCGCCTATCTGGCCATGACCCGTGGCGATGGAGGCCAAAACCTGATTGGTACTGAAATTCGTGAATATCTGGGCATAATACGGACTCAAGAACTTTTGGCTGCTCGCAGAACCGATGGTGGTGAGCAGTACTTTACCAGAGCCAATGATTTTGGTTTCTCTAAAGATCCGGACGAAACATTTACCATTTGGGACAAAGAAGATGTGCTTGCCGATGTAATCTGGAACATCAGAAAATTTAGGCCGGATGTGATCATTACTCGTTTCGATACGGCCAGAGATAATAGTGGGAGAATGCATGGCCACCATACTGCATCGGCTTTGCTGGCGCAAGAGGCATTCGATAAGGCAGCAGACCCTACCGTATATCCTGAGCAACTGAAGTATGTAGAACCATGGCAACCAAAGGGACTCTACTGGAACACCTATAATTTTGGTGGTGGCTTTAGTTCAGATCATGCCGATGAGCAAGGTTATTTTGAGCTGGATCTGGGCGCATATAATGAATTGTTAGGCCTGTCGTACGATGAGATTTCTGCCTTAAGTAGGAGTCAGCATAAATCTCAAGGCTTTGGAAGCACCGGAAGAAGAGGAGAACTGAAAGAGTACTTAATGCACTGGAAAGGTGCACTGCCCAAAGCAGATATATTTGCTAACATCGATCAAACATGGTCTAGAGTAGAAGGAGGGGAAGTCATTGGTAAAATGGTAGCCAAAGCCAATGCAGGGTTTGATATGGAAAACCCATCTTCCATAATTCCCCAACTCGTTCAAATCAGAAAACAAATAGAAACTCTCAAAGATGATTATTGGAGAGAGCAGAAACTCAAGGAGGTTGATTTCCTAATTAAAGGAGCCCTGGGGCTATTTCTTGAAGCCCGGGTCGCAGACTACTCAGCCACTCCGGGAGAGTCTTTGGAACTAACCATTGAAGCCATTAATCGTTCGGCCGCCAATGTGTTATTAAACCAGATTAGTTTTAAAGGAAATAGTCATGTGATTAGTGTTGAGAAGCCTTTGAACAATAATCAATTGCTTACCACAGAAACTCAACTCACTATAAATCAACCGATATCTCAACCATATTGGCTGAAGAAAGAAGCCAAGCTGGGTATGTATGTGGTAGATGAGCAACTCCTGAGAGGCCTGCCGGAAAACCCTGCTACGATTACCGCTGTTTTCCATCTCACTATTGACGAAACCCCGCTTCGCATGGAAATGCCGGTGGTTTATAAAGAAAATGATCGGGTAGATGGAGAAGTATATCGACCATTTGTAGTAACTCCTCCGGTGTTTGTTTCTATGGATGCAAGCGTATTGATGTTTCCTGACGAAGAAGCGAAAAGTGTAGAGGTGCTTGTGAAGGCCGGCAAAGCCAATATTGCCGGTGAAGTAAATATTAAACTGCCCCAAGGCTGGAAGGCCAGTGCCACCAGTTTTTCTTATTCACTTAAAAATAAAGGTGATGAGCAACGGTTTGAGATAGAGATTCTTCCGCCAAAAGAAGCTTCAGAGGCTTATTTGACTGTCGAAGCTTCCTATAACGGAAAGGTCTATAACCGATCGATTAAAGTAATTGACTATCCGCATATTCCGGTACAAACAATTTTTCCTGAGAGCCGGGTGAAAATTGTGAAACTCAACCTACAGAAGAAGGGGCAATACATTGGCTATATTATGGGTTCGGGAGACGACATCCCCGCCAGTCTGGAACAAGTGGGTTATAAAGTAGACATACTAGATCCGGAAAAAATTACAGCCTCAACGCTTTTAAATTATGATGCGGTGATTGTAGGTATAAGAGCATATAATACCATAGACAGAATGAATTTCATTCAGCCTGAACTAATGAAATTTGTTGAAGCCGGGGGTACGGTAATTACCCAATACAATACCCAAATGAGAGATCAACCGGCCATTGGACCTTATCCTTTCAGTATTTCCCGCGATAGAGTGACGGTAGAAGGAGCAGAAGTACGGATTTTAGCTGAAGACCATCCCATTATCAATGGTCCGAATAAGATCACTTCCAAAGACTTTGAAGGCTGGGTGCAAGAGAGAGGTTTATATTTCCCTAATCAATGGGACGAACGTTACACGGCCATTCTCTCTTCCAACGACCCGGGAGAGACACCCAAGAACGGAGGTCTTCTGGTAACTCAATATGGTGAGGGCTATTTTGTATATACAGGCTATTCCTGGTTTAGAGAACTTCCTGCAGGAGTGCCGGGAGCATTTAGAATTTTTACGAACATGATTTCTTTGGGACAGGATAAGCCCCGTCCGACATCTTTGAAATCGGTTGAAAACAAACAATAATGAGCGAAAATCTTCCAGAAGAGGAAAAAGTACGTTTCCTGTTTTTTAGAAGTTGGCCAGGCGTTTATGCCTTTGTATTGACCGTACTGGCCATACTTATTGCCTTGTTTTATTTTTTGACGATTAGCTACTCATGAAGGAAATTGACTGGATAGTTCTGTTTGGAACACTGTTTTTTATTGTGGCTTATGGGATTTGGAAGACACGTGGTGAAAAGAGTGTAGAGGGTTACCTGAGAGGCGGCAATGACACCAAGTGGTGGGTTATTGGCCTCTCCATAATGGCTACGCAGGCCAGTGCCATTACTTTTTTAAGTACTCCGGGGCAGGCATATACCGATGGTATGCGCTTTGTTCAGTTTTACTTTGGCTTGCCGGTGGCCATGATCATCATCTCCATTTTCTTTCTTCCTATCTACTATAAGGCTAAAGTGTATACGGCTTATGAATATCTGGAAGGGCGATTCGATCTGAAAACCCGTTTGCTTGCAGCTTCTATTTTCTTAATTCAACGAGGACTTGCGGCCGGAATTACCATTTATGCACCTTCAATAATCCTCAGTGCTTTGCTGGGGTGGCCTTTGCAAGTAACTACTATTGTGATCGGCCTATTGGTAATCTTGTATACAGTGTCTGGAGGTACCAAGGCCGTAACACAGACCCAGAAGCAGCAAATGGCTGTAATGATGGGAGGAATGGTAATTGCGGGTATAATGGTTATTACCTCCTTGCCCGGCAATGTGGGCTTCTCAGATGCGCTGCATGTAGCCGGTAAAATGGGGAAACTGAACGTTGTAAACTTTGAATTCGATCCGGCCGATCGTTACAATTTTTGGTCGGGTATGACAGGAGCTGTGTTTCTGTTTCTGTCATACTTTGGTACAGACCAATCGCAGGTGCAACGCTACCTTTCCGGCAAAACCCTTAAAGAAAGCCGCATGGGTTTAATGATGAACGGGCTACTAAAAGTGCCTATGCAGTTTGTCATACTCTTTATAGGAGTAATGGTTTTTGTGTATTACCAATACAATCAGCCACCGATTTTTTTCAATGAAGCCATAAGGGCAGAGGTGGTGGAAAGTGAGGAGTTTGGAGGAGCGTTTACTTCAGTAGAACAAGAATACACTCAGTTATTCGAAGAGAAAAAGCAATTGGTAAATGACCTAACCGAAGCAGTGGCTACCAAAAACGAGGTGCTGATTGAAACCGCACAGCACGAGTTAAACAGATTACAAGGAGCCAGCGATACACTGAGAAACGAGGCGAAGAAACTTATTGCTCAGGCACTTCCCGGCCGGGAAACGAATGATAAGGACTACATCTTCATGAATTTTGTGATGAACACCATGCCTGTAGGCTTGGTAGGGTTGCTGTTTGCCGTTATTTTCTCTGCAGCCATGTCTTCCACCTCTTCTGAACTGAATGCCCTTGGCTCCACCACCACCATAGACTTGTATAAGCGTGTAGTCAACAAAGAGGCGACAGACGAGAAGTATCTGAAGAACTCTAAGCTGTTTACATTGGCGTGGGGTGTGCTGGCCATTATTTTTGCCTCAACCCTCAATTTGTTCGAAAACCTTATACAGGCCGTAAACCTCATTGGCTCTCTGTTTTACCCTATTGTATTAGGTATTTTTGTGGTAGCCTTCTTCTTTAAATCTGTAAAAAGCAACGCGGTTTTTTATGCCGCCATAATTGCCCAGGTAGTGGTCATATTGGTGCACTATCTAAATATTGAGGGAAAGGCAGGGCTATTAACCATGGGCTTCTTATGGTACAATGCTTTCGGTTGCATTTTGGTGGTGGTTCTTAGCTTCATTATTAAAGCGTTCCATAATAGATAGTTAGTCGCTGCAGAGATTTCCTGATTCATTGAGGATTTTGGCATGTTTTCTCTTGTCGATGGGCGCCAGCAGTTCCGGGTTTTCTATGAGCTCCCGGCACAGCACAATGTTATCGGCCAACAAGGTCTCTTTTTCTTTTCTTGTAAGGCTATAGAGGCAGGTAATTGGATAGAGTCCAGAGAGCTCTATGCGTTCTCTAAGATTCCCTTTGCCGGGATAGTCCCAGGCCAAAAGTCTTAGACCATAACAACCGGCATATTGCTCTGCATCGCTGGTAAACCGGGTGTTGGTCATAATCCAGCACTCGAATTTTTGACGCTGATTATCAGGTTTTAAACCATTTACGATGTCGTTGAAGCGAGAGTGTACATAGAGCGGTGTTTTAACATCAGATTTGTAGCCCGGATTGCTGTGGTGTTTGCACTCTCCAATAATCCACAGGCCATCTTTCTTTGCCGATATATCTACCTCATGGCTAAGACAACGTCCGTTCATTTCAATGCCCACAGCTACATCAAACCCTTGATATTCAAACAACTTGCCCATAAAGCGCTCAAAGGGATAGCCCGAAGGGCCCAGCTCTAGAATGGCTGTTTTTAATTTGTATTTGCCTGCTAATTTAGAACTGGACGCTCTCAATAGTTGGTAGGCTCTTTTGTAAATCTCCCGCGTAGTAGTTGTCTCTGTGAGTTCCTGGTCAATCTTCTGCTGAATACGTGCTATTAACTCTTCCGATGCACCAGAATTAAAAAGGGATTGCCTGAGCTTTTCTTCCCTGAATTCTACCACCTCTCCGGAGGCTTTCTTAACCCAACGTTGTGCCATAGAAATTCAATATAGTTACCACAAGGTCTCTAACCTAACGAATATTTCAGCTCCAAAGCCCGCTTTAATATAAAGTACACCGCTCCATAAATCTTTTATTTCAATCTGCTGGAATACTTGTACAACTCGTTTTAATTTGAAAGC
This sequence comes from Roseivirga sp. UBA1976, assembly GCF_002336325.1. Lineage (NCBI taxonomy): Bacteria > Pseudomonadati > Bacteroidota > Cytophagia > Cytophagales > Roseivirgaceae > Roseivirga > Roseivirga sp. UBA1976. The sequence continues at coordinate 8,533 of NZ_DDDQ01000065.1, forward strand.
ATGTATGCTATTGTGGATATTGAAACAACGGGAAGTTCGGCTGCTCATGGAAAAATAACTGAGATAGCTATTATTATTCACGATGGCAAGCGTGTGGTAGATGAATACCAGACTTTACTTAATCCTGAACAGTATATTCCATCCAACATAACAGTGCTCACCGGCATAGATAATGAAATGGTGGCTGATGCTCCCAGGTTCTACGAGGTAGCCAAAGACATACACCTGCTATTAGAGGGACACATTTTTGTAGCACACAATGTCAATTTCGACTACTCTTTTATCAAAAAGGAATTTCAGGAGTTAGGAGCCAACTTTTCAATGCCTAAACTCTGTACCGTTCGGCTATCCCGAAAAGTATTTCCAGGGCTCAAGTCATACAGCCTGGGGAGGTTATGCGACCACTTTGGTATAAAAAATGAAGCGCGTCACCGGGCCATGGGCGATGCCAGGGCAACGGCTATATTGATGGATAAAATCTTGGCCAATGAAAAGGGTGAAATCGACTTTTTTTTAAAGAAAACCAGCAAAGAGGCCGATTTGCCACCTAACCTCGACCGTGAATCTTTTGAGGTATTGCCCGAAACTACGGGAGTTTATTATTTCCACGATCATCATGGCAAAGTGCTTTATGTAGGTAAGGCCAACAATATTAAAAAGAGGGTACGAACGCACTTTAGCAGCACCGATGTCATTTACAAACAGCAGCTTAAGGACAAAATCAGACAAGTGAGTTATGAGGTTTGTGGCGATGAATTGATCGCCTTTTTAAAAGAGTCTTATGAGATCAAGCGCCTTTTTCCTCCCTTTAACAAAGCCCAAAAGTTTCCTACGCCTAAGTTTGGAATGTATCATTACACCGATGGTGCGGGCATTAACCGACTGGCTATTGGCAAGGTTCAGAAAGGGCTACAGCCTGTGCAAACTTTTCCATCGTTCGATAAAGCCCGGAGTTTTTTAATTCAGTTTGTAAAAACACACGGGTTGCAACCCGAACATTGTGGTTTGCCGGAGTCATTGCTCAACTACTATGGCTACAGCTTCGATGAAGCCTCGGAAAACGAGCTGAAGGAGAGGTTTCAACGAGCGCTATCTTCATTGATGGTAAGCCGGGAAAGCTATTGCATTTTAGGCAAAGGCCGGGATAGGGAAGAGGTGGCTGTTGTATTGGTAGAAGAAGGAAGGTATTTGGGCTTCGGATTTGCTGAAACCCAATTTTCGTTTGAGACAATAAGCGATGTTAAGAGTGTGATCCAGCGTTATCCGGACACACCCGATGTGCAAAGTATTATCCGCCAATTCAGAGAAAAAAGGAAAGTTATTAGCCTTTGATACAACAGTTACTAGGGCATAGCCATTGAAAGTTGTATATTTAATAGACAGGCAACTAAACAGATTTTGGTTTAGTACGTTACTATAGTAGCCTCAACTAATTCGACACGTTGGACACTTTACCTAAATATTAGTTGAACATATTACTCACAATGGAAATGAAGAAGTCAAAAGAAATCGGGGGAATCATTCTTAAATATGCTGAAGAGAAGATTCAGAAGAGGTCGCTAGAAACCACCGCTCAAATACGAAAGTATTTGAACGACCTTTCAGAGGTTAGCAAGGAGTTGATGTACTCAAGTGCCGTTCGAGCAGGGAAAACATCACTTATAATGAAAAAATAGTAACCGGCACTTGCCGGTTTTTTTATGCCACTAAATTCCCAGTTTGGGAAGTTAGTTCTTGGCCAAATCTTAGTTTTTCCTCATTTTTGGGTGTTTTATTCGCGTGGTAGGGTTATTGTAATCCAGTAGGTACAATAACTACGTAATTAATGGCGGTGATAGAGAGTTTGGAGAGTAACTTCTTTTTATGTCCACATACCCGAAAGCCTTTGCGCTTTATGTCTCGGGATGAATTGAGCGTGTTAAATCAAAGAATTGAACGCAACGAGCTTTATTTTCATCTGGGAATTCAGGCACAGTGTTCGGTAGATAGTGCACTGATTACGGAGAACCAAACTTATGTTTACCCCATTGTTGAAGGCATTATCTTTCTTAAAAAGGATGTAGCTATAACTGCCAAGAACAGAACTAAAAACCCTTTTATGAGGGTTCCCGAGCATATCACTGAAGAGTTTTTCAATACCTACAAAGTTCTAAGCAAAGAGAAGGCAGCTGAGCCGGTGCTAAAAGATTTGAATAGTCAAAAGCTTGACAACGATCAATTACTACAGTTGAAGTCGCGCTTACCCAAAAGTGGGCAGTGTTTCATGAGTGTAGTAACACATGATGTTGATGCCATTCACAATCTTGTATTCAACACCAGGTTTAATGCGTACGTTCATATCGACTTTTCGTTAGACCGCCTTTTGGCTATTAAAAAGGATGTAAAGCAGGGAACAGAACTTGTGTTGTGCGATGTGGCTTGTTTGCCTTTTGAAGCCAACACTGTAAATGCCCTGTTTTCGTTCGATTATATCAATGAGTACGATAAGGCCGATCAGGCAGCAGCTTACGAAGAGCTCAAGCGTGTGTTAAAAGAAGATGGTGCCTCTGTGGTATTGTACGATAAGAGCAAACCGCTGCATGCACAGAGCCAATTAAAGTCTGATCAACTTTCCAAGAAAGCACTTTCTGTTTTAGCCCCCTGGAAGAAGAAAAAAGTGCCAACCATTTATTTTCACCCTGTAACGGTAGATGCTGACGAAAACCACCGCGAGGAACTAATGACTAAAACATCATTTGGCAGACAGTTCTCCTGATTCGTAAAACCAGTTCAAACCTTTTATACGTATGTGTGGTTAGTGAAACAAAAAATTACCATGAAAGGAAAAGTCATATTGTTGTCAGGTTTGGTGGTGATTCTTATTACTAGTTTTTTCGCGGCAAAAAGCAGTACGGTTCAGGAAAAACAAGATAAAGGCAAGCAGAAGGAAGGCTATGAAATACAGCTTTCTGAAGAAGAGTGGAAAAAAAGACTTACTCCCGAGCAATACTACATTTTAAGAGAAAAAGGTACCGAACTGGCAGGTTCAGGCAAGTACAATAAGTTTTATGAAGAAGGAACATATTATTCTGCAGCTTCCTTGCAGCCTGTTTTTTCTTCCGAAACCAAGTATAATTCCTATTCCGGTTGGCCTAGTTTCTGGAAACCCGTAAACGATAGCGCCATTAAACTGGTAAAAGATACCACGCTCGGCATGGTGCGTTGGGAGGTGGTAGATAGCAAAAGCGGATCGCATTTAGGACATGTATTTAATGATGGTCCGGCTCCAACGGGATTGAGGTATTGTATAAATAGTGATGCCCTCATCTTTGTACCTAAAGGAGAAAAGCCTCCTGTATTCAAAAAAGACATGAAGTAATTCAGACGAAAAGAATAAATCATTAACATTGGCCTGAAACTAAAAATCAGGCCTTTTTTATTGAATTATGGAAGAACCAAAACCACTCAACAGCGTAGCCGAATTTCACAAAACATTTAAACACCCGATATTACCAAGTCCGCAAATTCCAGACGTAAGCCGTTGTCAATTGCGTGTTTCTCTTCTGGCAGAGGAATTAAAAGAATTAGAAGAGGCCATTGCCAATAAAGATTTGGTTGAAGTAGCCGATGCCCTCTGCGATTTACAATATGTATTGAGCGGAGCCATTTTGGAGTTCGGGCTTGGAGAGAAGTTTAAAGAATTGTTCGATGAAGTTCAGCGTTCCAACATGAGCAAGACCTGCAAGTCTATGGAAGAGGCCAGAGCCACCCAGCAACACTATCTGGAAAAGGATGGCACAGAAAGCTATATAGAAGAGTCTGACGGACACTTTCTGGTTTACAGAAAAGGAGATAATAAAACCCTCAAGTCTGTAAATTACTCTCCGGCCGACCTGAAAAGTAGGTTAGCCGACTTCATTTAAAAACCTTTGCCATGAGCAAGGCGTTAGTGAAGCGAATCTAATTAAGAAGTTATGCAAGCATTTTATACGGTCATACTTTCGGTACTATTTAACCTGTCAATCAGTTCGTGTCACTCGTCTACAGAAGGTTCAACAGCCGTCAATTTACAATCGGTACAAGATGGCCTTGAAGTAGCCACATTTGCCGGAGGCTGTTTCTGGTGTACTGAAGCAGTGTTTGAGAGGGTAGAAGGTGTGAAAGATGTGGTGTCCGGATATACCGGAGGGAAAGAAGAGAACCCTACCTACTATCAGGTAAGTTATGGTGAAACCACACATGCTGAAGCCGTACAAATTTACTTCGACCCCGAAACCATAAGCTACCAACAATTGCTGGATATTTTCTTTGCCACCCATGACCCTACCCAGCTAAATAGGCAGGGGCCCGATATTGGTGCACAATACAGAACGGCAGTTTTCTATCATAGTGAAGAGCAGAAAAAAGCGGTAGAAAGCACCATTAAACAATTGGATGAATCGGGTTTGTATGCCAAAAAGATTGTAACTGAAGTGAAGCCTTACGGCAAGTTTTGGCTGGCAGAAGATTATCATCAAAACTACTATGAGTTGAATCCCGGCAATCCTTACATTATTAACATAGCCGTGCCAAAGGTCAAGAAGTTTAAGAAGCAATTTCCACAGTGGGTAAAGGCAAGCTATGCCAATGAAAAGTAAATCGTATTAGAGTTTGGAGAGGGCAGCCAGTACTTTCTGTCCTCTGCTCACTTCTCCTTTACTACCGTTTTCTACCACATCTTCTACGGCTATTTTCAATTCATTTTTTAGTTCAGGTAGTTCCTTTACAATATTCAATGCGGTACTCATAGCGAAAACCTTTACTGCGATTGGTTCGGCTTTATTCATGAGAATGTCTATACACAGATCGTATACGTCTCCCCAAAGGGCTTCGTCAATGCGCTGAAATTGCATAACCCGAAAGACATTTCTTCTAAAAGCTACTTTGGCCTCTTTTCGTTTTATCCGGTCGATCATAGCAGGAAAGAAGGGAGTGATTAGCGATGGAGCTTGCTCTCCCAAGGTACCAACCACCCAAGCCGCGTGCTGTACTAACCGAGTATCTTCTCCAAAAAACAGCTTCATGAGCCCATCAACACCGTCAGGGTGTTTAATTAAATAGGCCGCAATACGGTCTTTATTTGCTTTACTGTGCTCCTGTAAAAGCTCTTTTTTTATGTCCATAAATGTAGTGCTGTGGTCTCAGCTATCAACTTCCATGTTTTCGTCCTTAAGGTAGTTCAAATTGTTAGGAGCAACCAATTGGCTGTGCAATTCCGCAAAGAAATTAGCATATTTAGCACTTGGTCAAAAACGTATTTTATGGATATTCTTCTAGTTATTCTGGGCTTTGTTTGCATGATAGTGGGTATTTTAGGTTGCTTTCTTCCCATTATTCCAGGGCCTCCCATTAGTTTTCTTTCACTACTCTTATTACAGTGGACCGAAAAATCGCCTTTCGATTCGGATACACTCTGGTTGTGGGCATTTATTACAGCGGCCGTCACCGCTTTGGATTATGTTGTCCCTATTTATGGCACCAAAAAGTTTGGAGGTACCAAGCGTGGTGTTTGGGGTAGCACCATTGGTTTGGTAGTTGGTTTGTTCTTTTTTCCTCCCTTCGGAATTATTGTGGGTCCCTTTGTAGGAGCCTTTTTAGGCGAGATGAGCACGGGCAAAGCAACTAATCAGGAAGCCTTGAAATCTGCCTTTGGTTCATTTATTGGTTTTTTAGTAGGCACCCTAATCAAGCTTATCGCTTCAGGGTATATGGCGTGGATGTTCGTAAAGTATGTGTTTGCGTAGCCTTGTTTTATCCATTTTTGCTTTATGCATATTGCTGAAACCACTTTCAGCTCAACACGATGTAGATAGTCTTAAAAATATTCTAAATCATTACCCCAATCAAGACACTATTCGGGTACAGTTGCTCAATCAGTTGGGTTTGGAATATTGGATTATAGACCCCGTTGTAGCCGATGAATATGGCAATGAAGCCTTGCGGCTTGCCGAAAAGCTCAACTATATGCAGGGGACGGCATTTGCACTAAGGGTATTGGGTGTTGCTAATTGGACCCGTGGTAACTACGAACTGGGACTAATTGATTTGCTCAAATCCAGATCGGCCTATCAGAAGCTGAATGACGAATTGGGTGTAGCCAACTGCCATTTAAATATTGGAATGATCTACGCTGATCAGGGCATTGTCAATCGAGCTCTGGAAAACTACAGGCAAGCCCTGGATGGATTTGAGAAAGCCGGCCGGTCTGACCGCATTGCTACGGCTTACAATAAAATGGGAGAGGTTTATATACGCTCCCAGAGCTATAGTCAGGCATTGGAGTATTTACTTAAGGCCTTGGCTATACACGAGAAAAATGGGTTTATCTATGGAGTTGGAGAGTCGAACAACCGATTGGGAGAGCTCTTTTTGGCTAAAAAGGAATATGATGAAGCACTAAGCTACTTCTTGAAGGCAGTCTCCATTAGTGAAAAACTTAATGATGCCGATGGTATGGCGCGTGGCTTTCTCGATTTGGGTCGGGCCTACCTGGCTCAAGCCAATTATTCCAAGGCCAACGAATACCTTAGAAAAAGTGAGAAAATAGCTCGTGAAGTAGGAGCTAAGAAGTGGCTGAGAGACACTTACCAAACGCTCAGAGTCCTGGCAGAAGAAACCGGGCGCTGGAAAGAAGCGAATGCCTATGCCACCATGTACATTACCATGAAGGATAGCCTTTTTAATGAGCAAATGGCCAACAGAATAGCAGAGATTGAAAAAAGAAATGAACTGGCCGCTCAGGAGAAGGAACTGGAGGCGTTGAAGAATGAGGCCATATTTTTGAGTACACAAAATGAGCTGAACAGGAACCTGAAATTTGCACTGGCAGCGGCTATGCTATTGTTACTTGTATCGGCCTATCTTTTTATAAACAGGCAGCGACTTCGCATTAAAAAAGACCGTATCATATACGAGTCGCAACAAGAAATGGCCAATCTTGCCCTACAAAAAGCGCGACTAGAGCAGTCTAAGCTGGAGCAAGAACTTGCTACCAGAGATAAAGAGTTGACCTCTTACACGGTGAACTTCATACGTAAAAATGAGGTAATTAATAGCCTTAAAGAACGTGTTCAAGACCTCAAAAAAAGCCTTGCCAAGTCGCATTCAAAAGAAGTTCAGCAATTAATGCAGTTGGCGAATTCCATTCAGGATGTAGACAAAGATTGGGAAGAATTCAGGCTCTACTTTGAAAACGTACATACGGATTTCTTTAAAAATCTAAACCAGAAATCCCCCCAGTTGAGTGCAGGCGAATTGAGGCTTGCAGCTCTTATACGACTCAACCTAAACCTCAAAGAAATTTCCTCAGTTCTGGGTATATCCCCAAACAGTGTCAAGACAGCCAGGCATCGTTTAAAGAAACGGCTGAATCTGGATAAAGAAGAGTCACTGCTCGCATATCTCATTCAAATGGACCAAACAGCTTAAAACCGTGCTTCGTCATAAGGTATTGGTTTTCAATGCGATAGTTCGATCTGTATACCTTTTGTTTACGTACATAATGTCGGCTGCTTACCAAAAGAACCCTTAAATTGAACCTAAGTCACTGGTGGTCAGCCTACATTTGAGTTGTTATAACCACATGAACATGAAACACGTCTTTAACTCCAATCCTTTAAGGTATACAGCTGTGCTAGGGCTATTCGCAATACTTCTGGCCATTAGTTGTACTTCAGAAAAAGAACCCTTGCCCGATGAATGTGAGGGTAGCATAAGTTTACAAACCACTATTGGCAGCGAAGCTAATTGCGGACAAAGTACCGGAAGCTTTACCGTAGTGGCTACGGGCGGTAGTGCCCCTTATACATACGCGCTTAACGGAGGTACTGCTCAAAGCTCTGCTTCCTTTGATAACCTGGCGGCCGGCAGTTATACCCTTACTGTGACGGATAACTCGGGATGCACCGCAGAAATCTCTGTAAACATTGCCAACCAAGACGGTGTAAATGCTTCGATATCCGGCACTACAGCCAGCGATTGCGATACACCAAACGGTAGTATAAGCGTAAGCGCCACCGATGGAGCAGGGCCTTACCAATACAAGCTTAACGACAATGCTTTTCAATCGGGTAATACCTTTGACGGTTTGGCTCCGGGCAATTATACCGTAACCGTAAGAGATGCCAATAACTGCGAGGTTTCGCTTCAGGCCACCATTAAGTCCGATGTGGTATTTGCACAAGTAAAGAACATTATTCAAACCAACTGCGCTGTGTCGGGTTGTCACAACGGAACCACTTTCCCCGATCTCAGAGTAGATAATAACATAGTTGCCCAAGCCAGCCGTATCAAGGCAAGAACCGGGGCCAAAACCATGCCTCCATCGTCTAGCGGCAGATCACTTTCTGACGATGAAATTGCAGAGATTGCCTGTTGGGTAAATGATGGTGCCAGTCTCAACTAAAAACAGCACCAATGAAAAAGAAACGTCTCATAATTATTGCAGTAGTCATGGCATTTGTTGCGGCTTACATAGTCTATGATAAAATGCTTTCGACCGGGCCAAAAATGAAATCTCGTACCGTGGAAGCGTCCCTGACAGCCGAGGCACTATACAATGCGTTTGAAACCGATGAAAACAAGGCCAATACGCTATACCTAAACAAGGTGGTTCAGGTTGAAGGAATAGTTACAGCCATTCATCAATCGGCCGAAGCCAAGCCGGTAGTTGAGCTGGAAACCAACGGTTTTGGCTTGCTCAAGTGCACATTGGAAGACTCAAATGAGTTGACCAACTATTCCTTAACAGATGGTGATCGGGTGGTGCTCAAGGGAGAGTGCATTGGTTATTTGCTCGATGTGCTGCTGGAAGACGTGATTATCATTGAAATTAAAAACTAACACATGAAACCATTAAAACTATTAAACCTGAGTATGGCCATGCTTTTGGCTACTTCAGGTATGGCACAGGACCGTTTTCTGACCCGGAATGGAGAGGTTAAGTTCTACTCTCACGCACCTCTCGAAGATATTGAGGCTTTTAATGATAAAGTACTGAGTGTGATTGATTTAAACAAAGGTGAAGTAGCCGTAGATATATTAATAAAGGCTTTTCAGTTTGAAAAGGCCCTTATGCAGGAACACTTCAACGAAAATTACATGGAGTCTGCCAAATACCCGAAGTCTACTTTTAAAGGAAAATTTGAGGTGCCCGATGGACTTAAGTCTATGAGTAATGGCACATATCCTGTAACGGTTAGTGGCGATATTACTATCCATGGTGTTACTAAACCCCTGACCACCCGAGTAGAACTTGTGGTTATCAACGGTACTATAAATACAGAATTTAGCTTTAAAGTAAAGGTAAAAGACCACGATATTAAAATACCCAGCGTAGTGGTCAGGAACATTGCAGAAGAAGTGGAAGTAACCGCTAATTTTAAGTATGAGCCATATCAACGCTAGTATGAAAAAGACTATACTATTCATTGCAGCGATTGTCCTGGGCCACTCGCTTAGCGCCCAAGACGATCTGCTCGGTATGCTTTCTGACGAAAGAGAGGAAACCATAGACTACGTAGAAGCGACCTTTAAAGGGCAGCGGATGATTAACGGACACACCGTGGTTACTCGCAAAGCCAAAGAGCTCGAGTTTATTATCTCTCACCGATTTGGTCGTATTAACACCGGAATCAATGAGCTTTTTGGCCTCGATGGTGCCAACATCAGGTTTTCTTTTGAATATGGGATAAGCGACTTTTTAACCGTAGGTGTAGGGCGCAGTTCTTTTGAGAAAATCTATGATGGATTTGCCAAGTATCAAATCCTAAGACAGTCTTCCGGCAAAAAAGTGATGCCTGTGTCCATTACAGGGTTTAGTAGTATGGCCATTAGAACATTAGATAATCCGGCTTTTCAAAATGAGGAGTTTAGCGACAGGGTAGCATATACTCACCAGTTGCTTATTGCCCGTAAAATGAACGAAACCGTTTCGCTTCAATTTATGCCTACTTATGTGCACCGCAATAGGGTAATGGGCAACCAGGAAAACGACCTGTTGGCTCTTGGTGTGGCTGGTCGAGTAAAAGTGGGCAAAAGAGTAGCCATCAACAGCGAGTACTATTACCGGCTTACCAATGAACTGACCGATTTATATAAAGACTCCATTGGAATTGGCGTTGAAATAGAAACCGGAGGCCATGTCTTTCATCTCACCTTTACCAATTCCAGGTCAATGGTAGAGAAAGGCTTTATTACTGAGACCGATGGCGATTTTTTCAATGGCGACATTCATTTTGGCTTTAACCTTTCTCGCGTGTTTTAGCCATTCGGTAAGCCTTTAAGTGCTTCAATTAAAGAAGTCTTCAGTGGTTGGTCAACCAATCATGCTGAAGACTTTTTTATGTTTAAAACCCCAATTGTTTTAGTGGTGTTTAGAATGCTTACACACTTTCTTATTGCCGCTATGTTGAGTATACTTGAGCCTGAAAAGTAAAATTATGAAAGCACTTAGCCTTACCCTTAGTTTGTTTTTAGTCTGCAGCCTCAGCATGGCACAACTCGATCGTACAGAGAAAAAGATAGTTCAATGGATCGATCAGAACAACCACGAGGCTTTAGAACTTCTCAAACAAACCATCAACATCAATTCAGGCACTATGAATTTTGAGGGTGTAAGGCAGGTGGCTGATGTATTGATGCCAAAGTTCGAAGCTCTGGGTATGGAAACACGGTTTTTAGATGGCAGTGCCTTTAACCGGGCCGGACATTTAGTGGCCAAAATTGAAGGAGGCAAAGGGCCTAAGATCATGATGATTGGCCACCTGGACACTGTTTTTGAACCCGACAGTCCTTTCCAGCAATGGGAACAAGTGGATGAAGAAACTATAAAAGGACCTGGAATAGCCGATATGAAAGGTGGCAACATAATCATTCTGCAGGCTCTGACGGCTCTACACCAGGCCGGGCTGTTGAAAGATATGAATGTTTGGGTTGTTATGACTGGCGATGAAGAGCTTAGCGGAAGACCCCTGAGTCTTTCAAAAGCAGCCCTAATTGAAGCTGCAGAGTGGGCCGACATTGCTCTTGGATTTGAGAACGGAGATGGCAACCCGGCTACCGTGAATGTGGCGCGCAGAAGCTCGTCTGGCTGGACACTGGAAGTAAAGGGTAATGCCGCTCACTCATCGCAAATTTTTAAACCTGAAGTGGGAGCTGGGGCTATTTATGAAGCTTCAAGAATCCTGAATCAGTTTTACGAAGCCTTGTCTGCCGAAGAATATTTGACCTTTAACCCCGGAATGATTTTAGGCGGAACTGATGTGACTTACAATGAACAAAGCAAATCGGGAACAGCCTTTGGGAAAAGCAATGTAGTAGCTCAAACGGCTATTGTAACAGGCGATATTCGCTGTCTGAGTATGGAGCAATTAAAACGAACTCAGGAAACCATGAAAAAGATTGTGAGTGAACATTTACCACAAACTCAAGCCACTATAACCTTTGAAGAAGGTTATCCACCATTTGCTCCTACAGAGGGTAATTATGCGCTCATGAAGGCTTTCAGTCAGGTGAGTCAAGACTTAGGCTTTGGAGAAGTGAGTTCTGTAAATCCGGCCGATGCCGGTGCCGCTGATATATCGTTTACTGCGGGCTTGGTGAAAATGGGTATTGATGCCATGGGAATGAGTGGTGCTAATGACCATACGGTCAATGAAACAGGAAAGGTTAACGCATTGCCTATGCAGACTAAGCGAGCTGCAGTATTGTTGTACAGACTCTTTAAGGATAAAGCTCTTTCACCTGAAAAGAAATAGCCAAACCGTCTGAACCGGATTACTTCTCTGACAAGTTGTCTTTTCCATCCCGAGTTGCCAAGTGATCAAGCGGGATAGATCTTTCGGCAAGCTCAAGATGAAAAGCTCTAACCGATTAGGGTCTCCAATTGCCCATCAGTGTTTCATGCCATGAACTCTGAAGAATTAGGTGAACGAAAGATGTAACCTCTTGAGTTACTCATAAATTTCGTTGATCACACCAGCTAAGCGTACGCCAGCTTGAAGCACCCTAAGCTTAATAATGTCGAAGTACTTATAGCCATATTCATAGCTTATTCGCCCGTCTTCAGGAATATCATAAACCTGTTTACGGTAAGACATAGATTCATATGCCCATTCTCGAACCGTAGCCGATTGCCATTCCTTAATTTGAGTTTTAGAAGCATGATTTACCCAATCGGCAAATTCGGTATAGCTCAATTGTTTGCCATCAATCATGCGGCTGTCCCATACGCTATGCAGATTAGTATTACTTCCAAAGTACTGAACTCGAACATCATTTCCGCCTCTATCTTCACCATTCCCCACATGCAAAGGCTGATGAATATCGCCAACCAGATGTACTAAAAACTTGAGTTTAGTGGCTTCTTCTTGGGCCGAAAGTTGCCCGGCCTTTAACTCTTCAATAATGGTTTCAATGGCCCAAATTACATCACCTCCTTCTTGCTCGGGTGCTTCCTCATATGTCATGCCATCGGGTATTGTGCAATAATGCCAGGTATTGGCATAATCGTAGGAGCGATCCGACCTTATTTCATCCATCCATGTGCTCACTTCGGCCAATGTTTCTGAGCCCAGAACACGTTGCACCTGCTTTCTGGCTTTTTTACTCAGCATACCATCGGCAATATGTCCTATAGTTCGATGTCCGGTTTGACCCCAGAAATAACTACTTGAAGTCATGGAAACGGTAGCCGCCAGGATTAAGGAAAGAGCAAGGAGTTTTCTCATGTTGTAAATTTTGTGCTAAGATAAGGATGTATTGATTTGGAAACAGCGTTTAGGATGTAGCTTATGTGAATTATACTTTACGGTTTGATGAACCAGGTTTTAACAGGCTCTCTATCTCCGGCAGAGTCTCTCAAAGAGAACTTAGATGCCGTTCAGCTCTATGCTCAGTGTGCCCTGCAGGAGAAAAGCTGGTCGAGTAAAAATTTCTGTGGCCATCCTTCAGACTCATAACTTCTAAACTTCCAAAAACCTTACTACTTTCATTATTCATTAGTCTATTGATATGAAACTCAAAATAACCTGGCTGACACTATTCTTAATGGTTGCCACGCAATCTTACGGGCAATATGGAGATGGTAGGTATACCTTCGTTTTCCTGAACACGAATCCAGACAGGGCTGAGCTACCCAAGGAGCAAGTAGATAGCCTTCAAGCGGGACATTTAGCCAACATTAACCGATTGGTGAAGGAAAAGAAGATGATCGCTGCGGGGCCCTTCTACACAGGCGGTGGAATTTTTCTATTCGATACCAATATGGCTGATACGGAAGCAGTTTTGTATTCTGATCCGGCCATTTCTGCCGGACGTTTTAAGCTGGAAGTCTACCCGTTTGATCTGATGGAAGGGAAATTATGTACACTTTGGCACAAGGATGAAGCCGATGTAGAAATGACTACCTACTATTTTGTGCGTTTTGAGCCAAATAAGGATAATGAGAATATTGATGGGGTGAAAACTAATCGTTTTACTGAAAATTTGCTGAAAGAGCTAAAGGGAAAGTACAAAGACAAAGCTGAGTTAGTCGGAGCCATTAATCTCAATACCAACGAGGGTCAGATTATTATATATAAATCAGATCAGGAGGGAGGAATTGAAGAGCTTTTCGCCAACCATGAATTGGTGAAAAAGGGCTTAATGACCTATTATCACAGACAGATTTATTTCCCGAAGGGTATTTTCTGTGAAGATTAAGCCCGGTTATTGTCGAGCTGGATTCGGCATAGATATGGCTCAGTTGGGGGGGGAGCACGGTATACCTAAACTCTAATCAATAATCACCACATTTTTACCGATTACTTTTCTGTCCATAAGGTCTCGAATAGCTTGAGCGCCTCGCTCTAAGGGGTATTCTTTATGGATATGCTGTTTCACTTTTCCTTCTTGAATCCATTGAAGAATCTGCTCGAAGTTCCTCTTGCTTTCTTTCGGTTGCTTTTGAGCAAAAGCCCCCCAGAAAACACCTACAATGGAAGCTCCTTTGAGCAGAGGCAGGTTCATTCTGATGGCAGAAGGAGCACCAGCGGCAAAACCTACCACTAAATACCTTCCGCCCCAAGCCAAAGAGCGAACTGCGGGTTCAGCATATTGATCTCCAATAGGGTCGTATATTACGTCAAAGCCATCTCCATTCGTCATGGCTTTGGCTTTTTCCTTGAGATTTTGTTCTGAGTAGTTGAGGGTTTCATCGGCTCCGGCTTGCAGGCAGATTTCTAGCTTTTCTTCAGAACTTGCAGCGGCCACCACATGTGCGCCCATTTGCTTGCCAATCTGAACTGCGGCTAGTCCAACTCCACCAGAAGCACCCAAAACCATCAGCTTTTCGCCTTTTTTTAATTGTGCTCGCTGTTTTAGAGCATAAAGCGATGTACCAAAATTATACATGGTTGTTGCTGCAGTAATCATGTCCATGCCCTCAGGAACAGGCATACATTTGTGCGATTCAGCCACCACATACTGAGCCATGCCTCCCCAGCCGGTGAGAGCAAAAACCAAGTCGCCCTGGCTTAGGTGTTTCACTTTACTACCCACTTCCACCACCCGACCGGCCACTTCGCCACCGGGAGCAAAAGGGAGCTGAGGTTTGAATTGGTACTTGTTCTGAATAATCAGTGCATCAGGGAAGTTCACTCCACAGGCATGCACTTCGATAAGCACCTGTTGCTCATTGGGCACGGGGAGTGGAAGCGTTTTCACAGAAAGGTTTTCCGGTAGCCCGAATTGTTCGCACACTAATGCTTTCATGCTTACAAACTCATATCTATCCATTAGAAAAGCAACTCTCTCTGCACTAAATTCCAACCTTTTTTGGTCGAGTATGGTCTAACCACACAAACACTAGAATCATGAAGAAATTGAGTATTGCTTTAGCGTTTATTGTTCTGGTAAGTCTTTCATCTTGCGAAAACGAAGGTGAAACCTGTTTGGAGGTGAAAATAGTAGCCGAACTTTGCGGAAATGCGGTTGTTCAGGTTGTTTCGGGCAATGCGGGCATTCCAGTAACTGAAAGTTGGACAGACCATAACAACGTTACGTACGATAATGTCTTCAGTACCTTTCTCGATCCATGCGATAGTTATTTACCGGCCCGGGGAGAAACTGTTTTAATGAAGATTACGAAGGAACGAAAAGAGACTGATTGTGCAGTTTGCCTGGCCTTACCGGCCAATAGTCCCAAGCAGTTCTACTATACCGAAATAGTTACTGACTGTGGTATGTAGAATCGTTACTAAACAATATAAGAGGTGGAATACTAAAAGCTACCATAGCCAATGGAGTTCTTTGGTTCTGTAAACACAAATAATTAAGATGAAAAGACTTAGCATTATTCTTTCCTTATTGACTGCATTGGTCATTAGCTCATGTGACAATCAACCTGCTGTTGATTGTGTTCAGGTAAAAATTATCGATCAGATATGCGGCAATGCAATTTTCCAAGTGATAGGGGGAGCCGTACCTGACGATGTCGCCAATACGTGGACGGATAGTAGCGGTACAACTTATGAGAATGTGTTTACTACTATGGTGAGTCCATGTGACAGTGGTGTCCAAATTGGCGACATACTGTTTGTGAAAATTGTTGACCAAAGACCTGCCTCCGACTGTTTGGTTTGTGCGGCAATGTTGGCCGATACACCTAAACCGTTTTTACATACGGTAATTTCCAAAGAGTGTGAGGTTGGAGGAGATGATTTTTAGAAGCTAAACTTTCTTAATTATAGGGTTGAAAGCCTTCGATGCAACGATTACTTCATCACCAATTCGAAGGCTTTTTTGTTCCACATTACTAATCACTACTTTGATCAGTTGATTACCCACTAACACTGAAGCAATAGCCAGTAATTCTTCCTCCTGAATGTCTATTACCGTTCCGGTAAATTGAAACTTTCCGCTGAGACTCTTATTTCCGAATACCTCAGTGGGTTTGCCTTCTCGAACAACTTTTCCCTCTTCAATCTCAATAATTCTATCAGCTAGCTTAAGTGCTTCTGAGGGGTCGTGGGTGACCATTATAGTTGTGAGTTCATACTTTTTATGAACTTCCTTCAGATACTCCTGGAGCCTGATTCTCATCGGTCGGTCTAAGGCCGAAAGGGGCTCGTCCAGAAGTAATAGCCCTGGCTTTTGTACTAGAGTTCTGGCCAAAGCAACCCGTTGTTGCTGCCCACCCGATAGTATAGCCGGTTTCTGATTTCTCAAACCCTTTATTTCCATAATGTCCAGCAACTCCTCCACATCAGATTCCGACTGGCCGCCCCTTAAGGCGTATTTTAAATTACCTTCTACCGTCATATTAGGAAAGAGGGAATACTGCTGGAAAACTAGCCCACAGTCCCGTTCTTGTGGCTTCAGGTTGGTTTTTGGGCCGAACCAAGTTTGATCATTGAACTGAATTTTTCCGGAATCAGGATTCATCAACCCGGCAATCATTCGGAGTAATGAGGTCTTTCCGGCTCCTGATTGGCCCGAAATCACTAAAAACTCACCGGGGTGACATTGAAATTCTAAGTCAAGTTCAAGCCTGCCACGGGCTGCTTCCAATCGCTTAATCACTTTTACTTCAAGCATGCTTTCCGGTAAGGTTAGTTTTCTTGTTCAGGCTGTAAACGGTCACTAAAATGCTGAAACTGATAAGCAGGAGAACCAGCGCATATTGATGTGCTGCGGCATAGTTCAGCGACTCCACCTCATCGTAAATGGCAATGGAAGCCACTTTAGTAACTCCGGTTATATTGCCACCAATCATTAAAACCACTCCAAATTCGCCCATCGTATGGGCAAAGGAAAGTACTATGGCGGTTAGAATAGAGGGTTTGATGTTTGGTAAAAGAACGTGAAGTAAGGTCTTGAACTTAGATTGACCTAAAACATATGAAGATTCTTTCATATTTAATGAAAGGCTGGTGAGCCCCGACTGAATGGGCTGTACCATAAACGGAAGACTGTATATCATAGAAGCAAGCACAAGCCCGGGAAAAGAGAAAAGTAGTTGAACACCAATCGTTTCCTGCAACCAGTTGCCAAAGGCATTGTTCGGACTGAAGGCCACCAATAGATAAAAGCCAAGTACGGTAGGAGGTAGCACCAATGGCAAGCTGATCATTGATTCAACTACTGGTTTTATCTTCGATTTAGTTTCAGCCAGCCAATTGGCTAGAGGAACAGAAACCACAAACAACAGTATAGTGGTTACCAAAGCCAACTCTAAGGACAATATGATGGGGGACCAGTTCATTCCCTGGAAAGCATTAATTCGTTGGTTTTGATTAGGGCAAAAACCTCTTGCCCCACCGTTAGTTCCAGTTCATCAGCCGATACAGCAGTGATGATGGAGGTGATTGGGCCAACTTGAGTCTGCAGAGTGATCCGGGCCAAGAGCTCACCTTTTTGAAGAGCAATGATGGAGCCGGGAATCTGATTTTGCAAGCTGATGGGTAAGTTGGGCGTTGTTGCCACTGAAACCTCAAGTTCTTTAAAAATCACGCTTACTTCCTGATTTATTTGCAGATAATCGGCTGTTTGAGGCGTATCAATTACAATACTTTTCAGCTTTAAGCCAATGGCCTCTAAGCTCACTAATGAAAAGCTACCGGAGGTTTTGATGTCTATGATTTTGGCTTTGAAAGAGTTCAATTCAGAGTATTATTGATAATTTCAAAAGTTAGACCTGTCACCCTGAAACGTGCCTGTGGCAAAGACAGGTTTCAGGGTCTTTTAAATTCTGAATCAAGTTGCTATCAGATCCTAAAATAAATTCAACAAGATTCTGAAATGAATTCAACTAGATTCTGAAATGAATTCAGAATGACGTTACCCAATGTTTTGAGTTAGTCAGCTTAAATTTGCTAAGAAAATCCATGTATTCTTCATAGAAGGTGGTTTTTCTAAGGTTAGAAGTTGACTGTGCCTCCAACCCATCTGCCTGGAGGGATATTCGGACACTGCTGGTTTAGAATTAAGCTGTAACAACGAGCAGGCACAAAAGCCTTTCTTCGGTGGGGAAAGGTTTGGATGGGGGAGTCTTATAACCAAACTTCTGCAATAGGGCTTTACCCTTCTCAGAAAGCACAAATTCCATAAAACGCTGGGCTTCATCAGTCATGCTTCGTTCATTTCTGAGTATAACCATAGCCTGATTGATAGGGGCGTGTAGGCTATCGGGTATAGTAATCCAATTCCCTTTACTCGACATATTGGGAGAAAGCACTACAGATTTGGCGGTGAAGCCCATTTCCGCAGCCTGAGAGATAATAAACTGATTGACCTGAGAGATACTTTCTCCAAAGACAAATTTGGACTCATTGGTCTCATACAAATTCAATCGCTTAAGCACTTGCTCTGCAGCAAGGCCGTAAGGGGCAGTTTTAGGATTAGCCAATGCGATATATGATACCTCTTTAGAACTCAGTTGGTCGAGAGAAACTAGCAGATTCTCCTTCATAGACCAGAGTACCAATTGTCCTTGAGCATAGATAACCGGTTCTCCAATTGTGTTTCCTGATGCCTGAAGTGCCTCGGGGAACTTGGTGTCGGCTGAGAAGAAAAGATCGTAAGGAGCGCCTTCCTGAATTTGTGCAGTGAGCTTACCGGATGAGCCAAGGATGATCTCACATTGAGTTCCTGTTTCAGTTTCATAAGCTTCGACCAAGGCATTCATAGCAAACTGCATATTGGCAGCTGTTGCGATGGTGAGCTTTTCGGTTTGTGGAGAGCAGCTGATTATGACTAAGCTCAATAAGAGAGCCTTGATGACATTCCTGAACGTCACTGCGAGGCACGAAGCAGTCTCATGCTCCGATTTGGGAGATTGCCACGGTCGTACCCTGCCTACAGGACAGGCAGGCTCCCTCGCAATGACGGAAGAAATGAAATGTCTATTCACTGATCTTTTGGTCATCTTTTTCGGTTGGGAAAAAGTCGGTAACATAAATAGTACCAGTGGCTTCTTGGATATTGTAGATTATTTTGACGTCTGCACGTGAACTTCTCTTAAAAAGGATAAATCTGTGCTTGAGAAATCTGTCTCTGAGTCGAGGTTCAATGACTCCACGTTCAGGATAATGTTTCAAAGAATTAACTAGGCTATTAATCTCATTGGATATTTGCTCAGCTCTGGACTCAGAATAATGGTCATACAAATACTCGATAATTTCAAAGAAGGAGTTGTATGCTGATTGGGTGATAACTACCCGATATTCTTTCTTTTCTCCTTCCATGCCTCGAAATCCTGATTGAATTGATCCAAAGAAACCACTCTACCATATTGGATGTCCTCTTCTGAGACCTGTGCCCTTTGGTTTATCAAGTCACTCTGCCTTAACTCTTCGACATAATGAAGCACCTTATCTAATCGCTCTTCATCAAGATCGGAGATCGCCTTTTGAATTTTCTTGATTGTGCTCTTTGCCATACTTCAATTTATGAATCTATTTGGAATTTGTCTTTTGTCATTTGAGGTTTTCCCAAAGGATCTCCACCACATGCAGCGCTTTTCTTCCCGTTCCATCTTTGATCTGATGACGGCAACTGGTGCCTGAAGCGGCTATAATTACTTCTTTCGGTTGTTTTCTCACAGTAGGGAAGAGCACCAATTCTCCAATCTTCATGGAGAGTTCATAATGTTCCTTTTCGTAGCCGAAAGAGCCTGCCATTCCACAGCACCCTGAGGGAATCATATGCACTTCAAAGTTCTTAGGCAGACTCAGTATCTTCTTAGTAGGCGTCATACTGGAAAGCGACTTCTGATGACAATGTCCATGTACCTTGATCAGTTTCTTTTCTTCGGTAAACTGTTCCGTTCTGATATGGCCACGATCAATTTCTCTAGCCAAGAATTCTTCTATAGTGAAAGTATGCTTGGCTAGGTTTCGAGCCTTTCCCTGCAATTCACCACGAGTTAAGCTGATAAACTCATCTCTGAAAGTGAGGATAGCGGAAGGCTCTATGCCCACTAAAGGCACTTCTTCTGAGACTATATCCGCAAACAGCTTCACATTGGCTTCGGCCAATTCTTTGGCTTCGTCCAACAGTCCTTTGGAGAGTTGAGGCCTGCCACAATCCGGGTGATCGACAAAGGTGACTTCATAGCCGAGTTTATCGAGTAACAATACGGCCTTCTTCCCAATTTCAGCATCGTTGTAATTGGTGAATTCATCGCAATAGAAGTAAACTCTTTTGTCTTTCTTTTCAGGTCGGAATTCTTTGTTTAGCCAGCTCTTGAGCGGCTTCTTAGCCAGTTCAGGCATACTGCGCTCCTTGGCAAAACCGGCAATGGACTTGGCCAAATTTCCTGTGAGCTGATTGCTGAAAATCATATCATAAGCCCAAGGTACTCTGCTGGCCAACTTCATGCTTTTGGAGAAATGGGCAATGCGTTTGACTCTTGTAGGAACTCCCTTTTCCTTATAATACTGATACTGCCACTCAGCCTTGAGTTTAGCCATATCGACATTAGAGGGACATTCAGAAGAACAGCCTTTGCAGCTTAGGCAAAGGTCCATTACTTCCTTAATTTCTTCATGAGCGAAAGGATTGGCTTTGTCTGAACGGGTCAGCATTTCTCTCAAAATATTGGCCCTGGCTCTGGTGGTCTCTTTCTCGTTTCGGGTAGCCATATAGCTGGGACACATGGTACCACCACTCAGCTCCGATTTGCGGCAGTCACCCGATCCATTGCAAAGCTCAGCACTTCTGAGAATCCCCTGGTTTTCAGAGAAATCGAACATGGTGTCGAACTCTCTGGTCTCCTGATCTACATCGTAGCGAAGGGAACTGTCCATTGGAGGGGTGTCTACTATTTTGCCCGGGTTGAAGATGTTCTGAGGATCCCAGATTTGCTTCATCTGCTTGATTAGCTCATAGTTGTGTTCACCCACCATTTGAGGAATAAACTCGCCTCTAAGTCTTCCATCGCCATGCTCTCCTGAAAGTGAACCTTTATATTTCTTAACCAGCGTAGCAATTTCTTCGGCTATGATTCTGAATTGCTTTTGTCCTTCGGCCGTTTTCAGATTTAGAATTGGCCGCAAGTGTAATTCACCAGAACCGGCATGGGCATAATGCACAGAGTATAAGCCATGTTTTTCGAGAATTTGATTGAACTCTGCGATATAGGCGGGTAAATCCTGTACATCTACAGCCGTGTCTTCAA
>NZ_DDDQ01000049.1:0-25896 GCF_002336325.1 Roseivirga sp. UBA1976
AAGTTGGTTTAGGACTTCTGTTCACTAGTTTTCCGTTTTCAGTAGCAGAAACGACTCCTCGTTATGTTGCCCTACAGTGATTTCCAGAGTGTGTTTGAAGTTTTCAGATTTTCGAATCTCAGTTTCCAGCTCGGAAAATAAATCAAAAAAAGATCAGATAAATTTCGCTAGAGAGGTAGCTTGGGATTTTTGCCACCATTTGTGTCTTCACAAATGGCTTCTATAGCCCGCTATGAAGACACGGCTTGTTGCTCAGGTTGCCTATTTACTTCTGTGTGATCTAAATAGTTAGCCCTATCCAATCCAATTCTTTTCCGAATTGGGTTAGTTTTAATGCCACCACCTGGTCTTGTGCAATTGAAGTTTATAACCAGATCTTCAATTTCTATGAGTGTCTCTGTTCCGGTACTATTCCTAATTATTTTCTTGCTTCTAATCTTCGTTACCAAATGTCCTGCCTCTTCATATGGTTTACCAATTGGCTCTTTAAAACGACTGTGAAGTTACAGTTTGCGGTGTAATTTTGCTCATGCCCCCGGCCAAAAAGAAAATGTAGCCGATATAAACGAAAAAAGGGGGCCTTGGCCCCCTTCATCGACATTCCCTACGCGCTATTTATCCAGGGAAACGGATTGTATGAATCTTTTGCCTCTGGTGGTCATTTGAATGGTATAGCTTCCCTTCTTAAGCCTTGAAAGATCGAATCGTTTCAGGTTTTCAGAAGAAATTCGTTCAAAGGCCAACCGATTGGAATCTACATCAAATATGGAAACCCATATTTCATCTGTAAATTCATCGGCAATAATTACATCCAGCTTGTCTCCATTCATGGCCAGCTTAGGCTTGACAATGGTTACCTGATCGGCTGTTTTAACCAAGGCTGAGTCAGAGGTAAGTACCACCGGAATGGCGGTAAAGCTATCTGCGCTTTCAATTTCTAGAATGTACTCCCCATTAGCGATGGCTGCCAGTTCCAGTCTTTTGGCAAAGTGTTCTCCCGATTTTACTGATTCTTTATAGAGTGCTTTACCTTGTTCGTTTCTAAGCTGGATTCCGGTGTTGGCATTGCCCAGACCAAAGGCTACTACGGCCACTGTTTTGGCACCAACATTTTCAACCTTCACTTTTGGTTTGTCATTAGCCATTACAAAAGTTGATGTTGCGACTATCGCAAGTGTCAACATTGCTTTTCTTATTGTTTTCATAGTGCTAATTGTTTTCTGTTTTAAACCAATTACGAGTACAAAGGTATGTTTGGCCTAAGGCCTTCACTACTACCAGATTTGTAAGTTTGTGTGCTATTTTAACCTAATAGAGTAAGTGTTTCGCTTATTTAGATAGTATAGCATATAATAGAGCTAATTTTGTGGAGGTGTTGAGGAACTCTATGGAGTATTTTTGTCTTATTAGCCTGTTCATTAATACTAACTTATGCTTAACAAACCGGCACTGGAACAAATAGTACCCACCGTTGGGAGCAGCTTTCTGGTAAGGCGCTACTCTCAATCGTGCGAAAATATTTTGGCCAATTGGCACTTTCATCCGGAAGTAGAACTGGTTTACGTTCAGGGAGGTACCGGCAAACGGCATATTGGTAAGCACCTCTCTTACTTCAATGATGGAGATCTTATTCTTATGGGGGCTTATTTGCCTCACTATGGTTTTACTGACAGGCTTACAGGCAATAGTTCTGAAACAGTGGTTCAGTTTAAGCAAGATTTTCTGGGAGAGTCTTTTTTTGATATTCCCGAAATGAACGGTGTGAAGCAATTGTTGGAGTTGGCGAAAAAGGGAATTGCCTTTTATGGAAGCACCAAAGAGCAGGTAGGCAAAAAGATTGAGTCGCTGGCTTTCGCGGGCCAATTTGGCCGCCTTTTAGGGCTTATTGAGATTCTGAATGACCTGGCGCAGTCCAAAGAATATACTGTACTGAATGCAGAGGGGGTAGCTATGGCGGTTGACACGAAAGACAACGACCGTATGAATGATATTTACAGTTTCATTCGCTCGCACTTTAAGGAGCATATCTCTCTAGATCAGATAGCCGATAAGGTGAATATGACGGTTCCGGCTTTTTGCCGTTACTTCAAGAAAATATCACGCAAAACTTTTACGCAGTTTGTTAACGAGTATAGGGTGGTTCATGCGTCAAAGCTGTTGGCCGAAACCTCCCTGTCCATTACAGAGGTGAGTTTTGAAAGTGGGTTTAACAACTTCTCGCACTTCAATAAATCGTTCAAATCCTTTACAGGCAAGAGCCCTTCAGCTTATAGAAAGGAGTTTAAGAACATTATTGCGGAAGAATGATCGGCCGGAGGAGTGGAGCTACTCGTGCGCTTTTGAATGGATGGCTAAATCCAAATGTCTAAACATGACCAGTTAGGGGTGGTAGTTAAAACCCAAAGCCTATCTCAAGAGCTAACTCTGTAGAGCGTTTCTACCCATCGGGAGGTTTTGTCCCCTCTTAAGGGTTCCCCCTCCGGGAAGAGTTACCACCCGACATGGTCTTTCAGATAGGCTTTGGTAACCTACTCAAGTTTATTGAAATCGGTAGGTTAAGGTGCGTTGTGTTCCGCTCTTATCGATTATCTCAAAGTAAATTCGACCGTAGTAGTTTTGAATGTACTTGGCTACAGCTTCAGGGTCTTGCGCTCCTCTTCTGTTTATGGCCAAAATCACATCGCCTTCTTCCAGGTCCAGTCTGCGCATAAAACCTCGTTCCTTATCTATTTTACTAACTACAACCCCAATTTTGAGCCCCATGCGTTGTTTCTCGCCAGGTGTTAATTTGCGTAGCTCTGCCCCCAGGTAGTTAGAGAAATAAATATCGTCTTTGTCTAAGGCTTCTTCGCCCAAAATTTCGGTGTTTCCGTAAACGTTTTCCAACACCAGTTCAGTCTCAAACAGTCGGCCGTTGCGTTCGTATTGTACAGTGATTTTATCGCCAGGTGATCTGGATCCGATTACCTCATCATAGCTGGATTTACTGCTGATATTTTTGCCATCAATACGTTTAATCACATCGCCAGGCTCCAGCCCGGCATTGTCGGCCGCCCCCTGTCTTCTAATGCTCTCTACCAATACGCCATTCAGGTTTTTAATGCCTGCTTTTTTGGCCAGATTTTCATCAATATCCAACACTTCGGCACCGGTAAATGCTTTTTGAACCACCTTATACTTTTTGAGGTCTTCTACAATCTTTACCACAATATCTGAGGGTACAGCAAAGCCGTAGCCTGCATAAGAACCGGTACGAGAAATAATAGAAGTGTTAATGCCTATCAGGTTGCCGTTAATGTCTACCAGAGCACCTCCGGAGTTACCGGGATTAATGGCAGCATCGGTTTGAATGTATTGCTCAATGGGGAAGTTTTCGCGCAGAGCATTCGCTTCTCCGCCAAGGGCACTTACAATACCGGCTGTAACGGTAGAGGTGAGGTTAAAAGGGTTTCCTACAGCCAACACCCAATCGCCTACTTTTACCGTGCTGCTTTTGGCAATATTGATTGCCGGAAGGTTGTTTGCCTCTATTTTCAGTACAGCAATATCCATGTCAGGATCGGTGCCCACCAGAGTGGCTCTATAGGTTCGTTTTTCATGTTGTACTTCTATTTCATCGGCCCCTTTTATTACGTGGTTGTTGGTGATAATGTAACCGTCTTCCGAATAGATTACCCCAGAGCCACTACCAATGGCTACCTCATTGCTGGGTACTTCGCGTCCGTAGAAGTAGTCTAAGAAAGAAAGGCTTCTCCGGCTGCGTTGCAGGTTCTTTATATAAACCACACTGTGTACACTTTTTTCGGCCGCTCTTCGAAAGTCTACAGGAAGCGCAGCGTTGCTTTCATCGTTATAGTTGCTAAAGTTGTTGGCGCGCTGATAGGTCGGAACTTCTCTAATAATTTCGGTAACCGGAGTTGGCTGAACTACCTGCTGGTAGAGGTAAGCTCCTCCAAGGCCACTGAGAAATGCTATGAGTACTATTCTAAAATTAGTTTTCATGGGTTTCTGCTTTGTTTTTGAACTCGAACCAATAGGCTCAGGGTAATTCAATACCGTTGGGTGTGCTTATTTGAACGGACAGACAAAAAACGTGCAATGCCTTACGGGACTGTCATTTTGTACGTTTTGCCTTCCACACATCAAAAATACGTAGCCACATTAGTAAGGATTTCTGCATTGTGTTAATTATGGTTAACACATTAACTACTAAGCAACCCCATATGTTGGCCGGCAGGCTAGGTGGGTTTGGTTCACTTTGAAAAAGGCATAAATTTGCAGGGCTGCTCAGGCACTTATCAAACTTTTGCCGGCCTTGGCAGTCTTTAAGATTTAAATACTTCTCCTTGACTTCAGCAAAAAAGCACATAGCCCTTTTAGGTTCAACAGGATCAATTGGGACACAGGCCCTTGAGGTAATTGCCAGCCATCCGGATCAGTTTGAGGTGGAGGTACTCACTGCAGGCTCCAATGCACAACTGCTTATTGAGCAGGCTCAGAGGTTTAACCCCAATGTGGTGGTTATTGGAAATGAAGAGCTGTATGACCATGTTTTTGCCGCTCTGGATCCTTTGGATATAAAGGTATATGCCGGAACGGCTGCCCTTTGCTCTGTAGTGCAAATGGATACAATTGATATGGTGCTGACTGCTCTGGTGGGATATGCCGGGCTAAAACCTACTATTGCTGCCATTGAAGCTAAGAAGCACATAGCGCTGGCTAATAAAGAAACTTTGGTTGTGGCCGGAGATCTGATAACCTCTCTGGCCCGGGAAAACGCTGTGAATATTTATCCTGTAGACTCTGAACATTCGGCTATTTTTCAATGCCTTGTGGGGGAATTTCATAACCCAATTGAAAAAATTGTACTTACCGCATCGGGAGGGCCTTTTAGAGGATTTGATAAAGATAAGTTGGCTCGTGTTACGAAAGCCCAGGCCTTGAAACATCCCAATTGGGACATGGGGGCCAAAATCACCATCGATTCGGCCAGTCTTATGAACAAAGGGCTGGAGGTTATAGAGGCCAAATGGTTGTTTGCACTGTCGGCCCGGCAGATTGAAGTGATTGTACACCCACAATCCATTGTTCATTCGCTGGTGCAGTTCAAAGACGGAAGTATGAAGGCGCAAATGGGATTGCCCGATATGAAGCTGCCCATACAGTATGCCCTGGCCTATCCGCAGCGTCTAAGTTCAGATTTTCCCAGGTTTAACTTTTTGGATTATCCTCAGCTCACCTTTGAGCAGCCCGATATAGAAACATTCAGAAATTTACAACTCGCCTACGATGCCATGAACAAAGGAGGAAACATGCCATGCATACTTAATGCGGCAAATGAGGTGGCTGTTGAGAAGTTTTTGAATGATGATATTGGCTTTTTGGAAATGTCTGACTTGATTGCAGACTGCATGCACAAGGTATCTTTTATAGAAAAGCCTTCGTATGAAGATTACGTCCACTCGGACCTGGAAACTAGAGAATTAGCAAAAGCACTTAAATATTAATGGAAACCATAGTTCAAGTCGCACAGCTCTTGCTGGCGTTATCAATATTAGTAGGGATACACGAAGCGGGGCACATGCTTACCGCTAAAATGTTTGGAATGAAGGTGGAGAAGTTCTTTATAGGGTTTCCGCCCACCCTTTTTTCTTTTAAAAAGGGAGAAACTGAGTACGGCCTGGGAGCTATACCCCTGGGAGGGTTTGTCAAAATTTCGGGAATGATCGATGAGTCTCTGGACAAAGAGCAAATGGCTCAGCCTCCGCAGCCCTGGGAGTTTAGATCTAAGCCTGCCTGGCAAAGGCTTATTGTTATGCTAGGAGGTATTATTGTCAATGTGATTGCCGGGGTAATAGCTTTTATTATTCTTACCTATAATCTGGGAGAAACTTACCTACCGGCCGAGCTTACCAAAGAGCAGGGTATTGTAGCCGGAGAGATTGCTCAGGAGGTTGGTTTTCAAACGGGCGATAAGGTGCTCAAAGTAAATGGCGAAGATTATGACCGGGTTTCAGATATATGGAGCGGAGAAACTCTTCTGGCTTCCGGAGCTTTCTGGACCATCGAACGTAACGGAGAAGTTATAGACTTACCCGTGCCAAGTGGCTTTATCAATAAGCTCAACGATGATACCTTCGAAATAAACTTTATTGTTCCCAGAAGGCCAATAGAAGTAGAAGCTCTTCAGGAAGGGTTCGACATTCCCTTACAAAAGGGCGATAGAATTGTGGGCATCAATGGCCGCCATGTGGAGTACCTCGATGAGTTAAGGACAGAACTGGAAACGCTCATGGGGCAAACGGCAACGGTGCAAGTTCAAAGAGGGGGGCAGGAACTCTCCTTTGATTTGCCGGTTGATGAAAGAGGGCAAATTGGCTTTGTGCTCACCAACCCCTTTAGAAGAGATGACTATACCTTGGGAGAAGCTATTCCAAGAGGAGCCAGCAAGGCCTTTGGCGCAGTAATACTCAATGCCAAGGCTCTGGGTAAGATGTTTGATGGAGACGTAGACCCTCGCTCGTTAAGCGGCCCCATAGGTATTGTGAATATGTTTCCTAAAACCTGGGATTGGAACCAGTTTTGGTACACCACCGGATTTATTTCAATGATTTTGGCCTTTATGAACCTACTGCCTATTCCCGCTCTCGATGGTGGGCATGTGGTGTTCTTGCTCTACGAAATGATTTCCGGTTCGGCACCTTCCGACAAGTTTCTTGAAGGAGCACAAAAGGTGGGCATGGTTATCTTACTCTTGCTAATGGTCTTTGTATTCGGAAACGATATTTTGAAGATCTTCGGGATTTAGTTGCCCGTAGAGCCCAATTCCTTATTGTTCTTAGGCGGGTCACGATAAATCTCGAATTCTACCCGCCTGTTTAATTTTTTGTCTTCCTCGGTTTTTTCTTCCGGAACAATCGGTTTTTCGCTGCCGTATCCAATGGCAAAAATGCGATTCTCCTGTATGTTGCCTTTGTTCACTATATAGCGTTTTATGGCATTGGCTCTTTCTTGGGAGAGCTTCAGGTTGAGTACTGCATTTCCACTGGAATCCGTATGACCGGAGATGTTCAGGTTAAAGGTGGGGTGATCAATAAGAAAGTCAATAACCTTTTGCAGGTCGGCATGCATATGCGGTAATATTTCCGCGCTTCCGTTGGCAAATTCTAAAGAAGCAAATTCAATGGTACTGGCCACTCGCTCTACCACCCCCTCATATTCCATGTCGCCATCGAGAAAGAAGAGCTTTTCCAGCCTAAAAAATTCATCGCCCTGAACAATGAGTAGATAATTTCGATTGTTAATCAGGTCGAATTCAAACGTACCGTCATCGCGCGCAAACTTAGGAGCTACCTCTACGCCTTCGTCCAGGTCTATAATAGAGACCACTGCGTTTTGCGGAATCTTACCCGTAAGCGTTTTTATTTTTCCCGAAAAGCGTGTGGTGGCCAAAGGCTGCCCTTCCATGGGAAGCGGAAAAGAGTACAGATCCAGATTTTTCATACTCTCCTCTTCAGAGCGGGCATAGTAAATATAGTTAGACTGCTGGTCTATGGAAAAATAAAACTCAGTGCCTTTACCATTCACCAAGGGGCCAATGTTGATGGGCTCCGACCAGGCTCCTCCAATTTTGTAGCTCTTATAAATATCGTAATCGCCAAAATTGAGCAAATGCCCATTTGAGCTAAAATAGAGTACGTTGTGTTCGGGGTGAAAAAAAGGACTCACCTCATTGTTTCGGGTGTTGATTATGGGGCCTAGGTTTTTGGCCTGCCCCCATTTGCCCTTAGAGTCTTTTGCAGAGTAGTACAGGTCGGCCAACCCAAAGCCGCCCCTTCGGTCTGATGAAAAATACAGCGTATCCTCCGTAACGTTTAAGGTGGGGTGCGAGTCCCAACCATCAGAATTGACCAGTTTACCCAGGTTTTCCGGTTCCGTCCAGAGTGTGTCTCCCTGAAAAGTGGAAGAGTATAAATCACAATTGCCCAGGCCATCGGGCGATTCGCAACGCGAGAAGTAAAGGGTTTTTCCATCCCTCGTCAGATAGCCCGAACCTTCATTATAGCGCGAGTTTATTTTCTCAAACATCTGCGCTTTTCCCCAATTACCGTTTTCCAGTTTGGTAATGAATATATCTTCGTTCACATATTTATTTATTCCCGTATTTACGGAGTTGCGTTTAGAGGTAAATATGAGTACCGAGTCGTTTTTGGTTACCATGGGCGCGTAGTCTTCATGGTTAGAGTTTACCAGCCCTCCCATAGAAGTAAGCACTCCTCTAGGGGGAATAAGGGTGTCTACCTGTCTTCTGAATTCAACCAGCTCATAATAATAGTCGAGCGGAACATAGTACTCCTTTTTGTTTTTGTTGATGGAGTCGTAGCGAGCAAGAATTTTAGGAATATCAAGGCCTTTGCGGTGGTGCTTCAGTACCAGTGCGTAGAGAGGTTTGGCTTGTTCAGGAGACCCGAATATTTCGGTGAGTTTGGCCAGGCGCCAGAGGTAATAGGTTTGGTGGGCAAAGTTTTGAGTGCCGAAATTAGATACATACTCTTTGAGCAATGGATAAAGCGCCTCCCAATCTTTGGCTTGGTCCAGTTCTTCAATTTTGCGTTGTAGTTTGGGATTTAGATAAACCGGGTCGCCATTAATATTCTTAAAGATGAGGTCAGTAATTTCAATATGAACAGAGTCTGAACTGAGTTCCAACTTTTCGGCACCCCTGTTTTTCTTATTCTTTTTACCGAATAGTTGTCCCTGAGCTGCTGAATAACAACAACAAAGTATAACGAGCGAGAGAAGGAGGCCTCGTTTATACATGAGCATACACTTAGTTGAGTGTCGGTGAAAGAATAAACAGTAAGTTACGCAGCATTTTATAACAATCAAAAACCAGAGGGCTGCCAAATAGGCTTTGGCATAGGGCTTGCAATTCCCTATAGCCCTGTAAAATTGTGACATAATGTGTCATCTTGACACTTGCGTATGAAAATAGATAGACAAATGATCGGTACCATCCTGGCTGCAGAAATGAGTGAAGAAGGAGGGGAGTTAATTCAGATGATAGCCCCCGATGAGGATGAAGCCGTAGAAAATGATGCCTTGCCAGAAGAGCTCCCCATTTTGGCTGTGAGAAACACAGTACTTTTTCCCGGAGTCTTAATTCCAATAACCGTTGGGCGTCAGAAATCCATTCGGGTAGTAAAACAGGCCTATAAGGGCGATAAAATAATTGGTGTATTAACCCAGCAAAACCCCAAGCAAGACGATCCGGTCGGTAGCGACCTTTTTCAGGTTGGAACGGTGGCAAAAATTGTAAAAATGCTGGTGCTGCCCGATGGTAACACTACCATTATTGTTCAGGGTAAGCAACGCTTTTTAGTAAAAGAGTTTGTGGCAGAGTCGCCTGTGCTTAAAGCCAAGGTAGAGTTTCTCACAGAGAACTTTCCCAAACGCCCAAGCAAAGAGGTTAAGGCTATTATTCAGTCAATCAGAGATACGGCCAACCGAATTATGGCGCTTAATCCTGAAATTCCCAAAGAGGCTCAGGTGGCGCTGGAAAATATTGAGAAGGCCAGTTTTTTAGTACACTTCCTTTCGTCCAACATCAATGCAGAGGCCAGAGAAAAACAGGTGTTGCTGGAGATTAACGATGGGGTAGAAAGAGCCACTAAGCTTTTGCAGTATCTAATGAAAGAAATGCAAATGCTTGAACTCAAGAGTGAAATACAAAACAAAGTTCACTCCGATATAGATCAGCAGCAGCGCGATTACTTTCTAAGACAGCAAATGAAAGTATTGCAAGATGAGCTTGGCGAAGGTGGACCCGAACGAGAAGTAGAAGCCCTGCGCGAAAAAGGAAGAAATAAAAAATGGCCCGAAAAAGTTGCTGCTCACTTCAACAAGGAGCTCGATAAAATTTTGCGGATGAATCACATGGCTGCCGAGTATCCTATTGCCATGAACTATGCAGAAATGATGGTTGAGCTGCCATGGGGAGAATACTCGGAAGATGATCTGGATCTCAAAAAAGCCAAAAAGATTCTGGACGATGATCATTTTGGTTTAGAGAAAGTAAAAGACCGCATTCTGGAGTATCTGGCCGTGCTTAAGCTAAAGAACGACCTAAAAGGTCCTATACTTTGTTTGTATGGTCCTCCCGGTGTGGGTAAAACCTCTTTGGGGCGTTCCATTGCCAAAGCTTTGGGTAGACAATATGTCAGAATGTCACTCGGAGGAGTGCACGATGAAGCCGAAATTCGAGGGCATAGAAAAACCTATGTGGGAGCCATGCCCGGAAAGGTGATTCAAAATATTAAGAAGTCTAAGTATTCTAACCCGGTGTTTGTACTAGACGAGATAGATAAGGTGAACTCCAACTTTAGGGGTGATCCATCTTCAGCTTTGTTGGAGGTGCTCGACCCGGAACAAAACGGTGAGTTTGTCGATAACTATCTGGAGGTAGAGTACGACCTTTCAAAAGTGCTCTTTATTGCCACAGCCAATTCTCTCGATACCATTCAGCCTGCCCTGCGCGATCGTATGGAAATAATTGAAGTTTCCGGCTATACCATCGAAGAGAAGATTGAGATTGCCAAAAGGCATTTGGTACCTAAGCAGAAGAAAGAGCACGGGCTTAAAACCAAAGACTTTACGCTCGATAAGAAAACCATACAGTTCATTATAGAAGGGTATACCCGCGAAAGCGGAGTTCGAAATCTTGAGCGCGTAATTGGTTCGGTGGTGCGTTCTGTGGCTAAGTCTATTGCTATGGAAGAAGATTACCCTAAGAAGGCCACCATAGAGTTTGTAGAGAAGGTGCTCGGAGGCAGGCGTTTCGATAAAGAAATTTATCAGGACAACCGCACCGCAGGAGTGGTTACGGGCCTGGCCTGGACGGCCGTAGGGGGTGAAATACTCTTTATTGAATCTAGCCTTAGCAGAGGGAAAGGAAAGCTAACCCTTTCCGGTCAGTTGGGCGATGTAATGAAAGAGTCTGCCATGGCGGCTATCAGCTACCTCAAGTCCAATGCAGAAAGTTTAGGTATAGACTATCGGGTGTTCGAAAAATACGATTTGCATGTTCATGTTCCGGCCGGAGCAGTTCCCAAAGATGGCCCGAGTGCGGGCATTACCATGCTCACAGCTCTTGCTTCATTGTTTACCCAGCGTAAGGTACGTAGCAAATTGGCCATGACGGGGGAAATAACTCTTAAAGGCAATGTGCTCCCTGTGGGTGGAATTAAGGAGAAAATACTGGCCGCCAGAAGAGCCGGTATCAAAGAGGTGATTCTTTCTGTTCGCAATGAAAAAGATGTGCAGGAAATTGGGGAACAATACCTCAAAGGGCTGCAGTTTCACTTTGTTGAAAAAGCCGAAGAGGTGCTTGAGATTGCCCTGTTGGATCAAAAAGTAGCCAATGCTATAGAGTTTGTGTTAGAAGACTGATAAAGCTGTATTTTGCACTGATACTAAATTCATGAAACTTCGTTTGCTTATTTTCATAGTGTCAGTGTTGGGTTTTACCGAACCATTACAAGCCCAATTGGGTGGTAGCAGAGCCTTCGAGTATCTCAATGTGCCGGGGAATACCAGGCTCATGGCTTTAGGAGGAACCAACCTCACTTCCGGAAAAGGAGACCTTTCACAAGCCCTTTACAACCCAGCGTTGTTAAACGGAAGCATGGACAACCACCTTGTTATTTCAAGGTTGGGATACTTTGCCGACATCAGCCACTTAATGGTGGGTTATGCTCGCGAGTTTGAAAAAACAGGTGTCTGGGCGTTGCAAATGGGCTATCTTAACTATGGAGACATCCAGAGTTTCGATGAGGCAGGGTTTCTCAATGGCTCATTCAGGGTGCATGAATACGTTTGGTCGGTGGGAAACTCCCACCAGTTTGGGCCCTTTTCTGTGGGTGCCAATTTAAAGTTGGCTGTTTCGGACCTTTCGTCCTATACGGCCAGTGCCTTGCTCTTCGATATGGGAGGGGTCTTTGAGCATCCGGAAAAACAATTAACCATTGGTTTTTTAGTGAGAAATATGGGAGTTCTGCTGTCTGACTATATCGATGAAAACAACAGCCGCCTGCCCTTAGACGTACAACTTGGAGTGTCTTTTAAGCCGGAGCATATGCCGTTCAGGTTTTCGATGACAGCACGGAACCTGAACCGCGATGATGTGGTATACTATGACCCTTCAACCAACCAATTGTTTGGGCAGAACAATGAGCCGGGTTTTTCGGAGCAGGTACTCAGGCGTTTGGTTTTTGGGGCAGAACTCTTGCTTTCTCCCAATTTTCAGCTTAGGCTAGGGTATAACCACTTATTACGTCAGGAATTAAAAAATCAGAATGCTGCCAGCGGTGGGGCAGGGTTTTCGTTTGGTTTTATGTTCAATACCAAACGATTGGAGTTTGCTTATAGTAGGGCTCTGTATCATGCCGCAGGAGGCAGCAATATGCTTCAGATGAATATAAATCTGAATCAACTTCTAAAAAAGAAAACAAATGATTGATCAAAATCTATTAACCCCAAGGCAAATTGTTGCCGAACTGGATAAATACATTATCGGACAAAAAGAGGCTAAGAAAAACGTGGCCATCGCTTTGCGAAACCGATGGCGCAGAATGCATGTGAAAAGCGACATGCAACGAGAGATTGTGCCTAACAACATACTTATGATTGGGGCAACCGGGGTGGGTAAAACCGAAATTGCCAGAAGGTTGGCCAAAATTGCCGATGCGCCATTCACTAAAGTAGAGGCTTCTAAATTTACCGAAGTGGGCTATGTGGGTCGCGATGTAGAGAGCATGGTTCGTGATCTGGTGGAGCAGTCTGTAAACCTGGTAAAGCAGGCCAAAAAAGAAGAAGTAAAAGTAAAGGCTGAGCAGGCAGTGGAAGATATTATTCTCGATGCCCTTATTCCTCCGGTTAGAAATCGGGGAACAGTAAGTACAACCGAGGTGGGAGAAGCGCAAGATAGCTCCAAGATGAGCGATGCGGAGTTGAATGAAAGAACCCGGGAGCGATTCAGAGAAAAAATACGGTCAGGTGAAATAGATGACCGAAAGATTGAGGTTTCGGTACAAGCTCCTCAGGGAAATGGTATAGGCATGATTGGCGGTGGTATGGACGAAGCATCTATGATCAACCTGCAAGACATGCTACAGAATATGTTGCCTAAAAGAACTAAAAAGCGCAAGGTGACTATTGCAGAAGCCAAGAAACTGCTGCTGGAAGAAGAGAGTGCCAAACTTATTGATATGGATGAGGTGAAAGAAGAGGCTATTAAAAAAGCAGAAAACACCGGTATTATTTTTATCGATGAGATAGATAAAATTGCAGGGGGCTCAAAGAAAAATGGAGGTGGCCCCGATGTGAGCCGAGAAGGTGTGCAGCGCGATTTGCTGCCCATTGTAGAAGGCAGTGCTGTGAATACCAAATATGGAGTGATTAACACCGACCATATTCTCTTTGTAGCTGCGGGGGCTTTTCATGTGGCTAAACCCTCAGACCTTATTCCGGAACTTCAGGGAAGATTTCCCATTCGGGTAGAACTAAATAGCCTTACGGAAGCCGATTTTTACCAAATTCTGAAAGAACCAAAGAATGCCCTTACTAAACAGTATGAGGCTCTGATAGCTTCTGAAGGGGTGAGCCTGGAATACTCCGATGAGGCGCTGCACGAAATAGCCCGAATAGCTTTTCATATCAATGCCGAAGTGGAGAATATTGGCGCCAGAAGACTTCATACGGTAATGAGCAAGTTGCTCAACGATATTCTCTTCGACATTCCCGAGCAAATACCGCCCAATGCTAAAGTGTTAATTACCAAAGAAATGGTACAGGAAAGGTTAAATGGTCTGGTACAGAATAAAGACTTGAGCGAGTTTATTTTGTAGAATTGGGTTACTTATTTAGATCACCCCTGGATATCAGGGCCAGCCAACCGAAATGTCCCAACAGTGGTCTTGCAATAAAGTTTGCGAGGCAACAAAGTTGATTGCGATTGGCATTAGAAATTCAAATAAGTAACCCTATTTTTAATTCAAGATTCTGAAATTTGGGCTAATCGCTTCCTTCTACTTCTAAAATAAATGTTAAATCCAATAAAGGCAATAAGTATAGAAAGCATTAATGTACCTCCAATACTTAAACAAATAACCCTCCATTTTTCCAGATGATCATATTCTGTAGTCAGTTTATAAACCACAAAAATTACAGCGGCTAATAACCAACAAAAGGGTAAAAGTAATTTTAGTTTTTCTACTATCGAATCTTTCATAAAAGATGACAATTGAGATTAACAAAATGTTGCATAACCTACAAGGCCTCCGCCAATTGCACCAATTGCCCCGCCTAGTAAACAACCTGTTAGAGCACCACTAGCGGCTCCAGCAGGACCACCTAGCAATCCTACTTGACCACCAACTGTAGCGCCAGCCGCACAGCCACCCAGACCAAATGAAATTGCAGACCCTGCTACACCTGCCACACATTTGAGATTGCGCTCAAACCAATCTCTAAAACCTGCTCTTGTGTCATTCAATCCATGTTCGCTTGCTGAAGCTCCACTATTATTTGCCTGAGGAATTAGGTCGGGATTATCTCTTAAAAAAGTGATTGATGCTTTAAAGATCACCAAATAAGTTAATAGAAAGTCTTTGTCGCTTAATTCTAAATTTTCTGACCCATAAATGCTTTCAAACTTTGTATCCAGATATGAAAGATAGGCATCTTCATTTTCATAATTATTTATCGATATCAAGATGTCATCTACATATTGTTTTTGAATTTCATTAAGACTTTCAAGACTAAATTGCTGAGAAGAATTACCAGATACTGATGATCTGTTGGATTCTGATAAGAACCGAGAATAATTATTTTTGAAATTATTAACTATTTCTTCTTCTAGTAAATCTTCAACCACAGAAATTACTCTATTTGAATTGGCAAATGTTGAATTTGATGATCTTAAACCAGATGCAATTTTATTTAGGTTTTGAGAATAAACATCAGCAAATGCTTGATAATTTTCTTTGATTAAAGTGATTGGTTTATCGTCTTGTCTGTTTTCGCAATTGAGAACAAAGATTAGTAGACAAATAGATAATGTGAGTTTAAAGTAATGTTTTTTCATTTTAAGAGTTTTAATGATCAAGAATAATTTAACTATCATTAGTGATTTTAAAAGGGAAATGTCACCCTAAAAAAGAATATTTTTTTCATGAATAATCATATAATATTAAAAGATACTTATTTAGATCGCATAGAAGTAAATAAACCACTTATAAGTTTCCAGCTGTGTCTTGGCAACCCTTATCAGAATCATTTGTAGAGATGTAAATGGCGGCAAAGTGTCAAAACTTGGGTCATTCAATCTAAGTAAGTAGCCCTAATAGTTAAATCGAAAAGAATTAGTTATGTTGGAAAGTAATAATCTTACAAAATATTTTTCGATGACTTAAATTCTCTAAATGGGACAAACCTATTGGCATAAGGGCATTGAAATCTGGTATAGCCGAGAAAGAAGGCTTTGGTGCATTCGGAATCGTACTACTATCTCAACCTACGCAAACATAGAAGTCTTGATGAGAGATCATCCTGAATTTGCGCATATCGAAGGACTCAAGCTAGTGTTGACAAGAAGGTTGGAAAAAAAAGCAAGAAATCAAGAGGTGAAAAACGATATAGCTGGAGTTAAAACAGTGGTGAAATTTCCGGAGAAAAGAATAGTCGAAGATGGCAAATTAGTTACCTGTTACTACTGTTCCGGAAGCGGACGAGTTGGATATGGGTTACCCTGCCCTGAATGCAAAGGAAAAGGTGATTATATGGTTACTACCAAAGGCTTCTAAATTCGTGAGCATGTGATTAGCTGGGCAAAAGGGTTGGTTTTTGAACTATTGCCTGACCCTGACCAACCCCTCTGAACTTTGGAGGGGTTTATTTTTAGGCTTAAGAAAAGAAAGTAGGCTCAATAGCGAAAAGCAGCATTATCTGATTTATGAGATTGCACTCTGTCTCTATTCATGTCATTGTAAATAAAAGTTTGAATCGTTTTCGAGGGTTTTACTTGGTTTTAACATTTCCAAAAATTACGGCCTCAAACTGAACCTTGTGTTCATTGAATCATTTTTTCAGGCGGATTTATTTTAATCGAGAAATATATTTTTTACAATTAAAATAGGGTTACTTAATTACTATTTGGCTCGTAGTCGACCCTCCACTACTAACAACCCGTAAATAATAAGTACCTTTCGGAAGATCTCTCACATTCATCTTTGTAGATTTTTCGTTCAGTTCCAAAGTTCTAACAACTTCTAATTCGCTATTAATCAAATAAGCTTGGTATCTCTCTGAAGTAGCATTACGCAAAGGTCTTTCCTTACTTGTTAGTTCAATATTAATTTCGTCACTAGTAGGATTTGGATAGGTGCCTACTGACATCATCATTGGTCCTCCAGAACCCGAACAGCCATAAGGTTGATGTGACATATCAAAGAAAAATGTCTTCCAATTAGAGGTACCACAGAAATTAGTGGTTTTCACTCTTAAATATCTGTTGATAGCTGAACCAGCATTAAAGTTAATAGTTACAGAAGGAACAGTAGTAGTTGAGTTAGATATTGTTCCAGCATTGGTCTCCCAATAGTAACTTTGTGCATTGGTGCCTACAGGAAGAGTGACATGAAAAGTGCCGGGATCATTAGTTTGTTCATAGCATATTTCTATCGGCATATATCCCAAATCTTCATAAGTAATTGAAGCTGCCAAGGGTGCAGGGTTCATATTTATTTCCGTGGTCGTGTTGATCGGGTAAGGCCAAACACTCTGTGACCTGACATTTAAACTAGCACTTGTAGGAAACGCAGAAGGCGCTTGGATTTTAACAGTCTTGCCTCCTTGATAAATATTTGTAGCACTACTTAGATTTCCATTAGTGCTTGTTACTTTCCACCCAGCTGGCAATTCCCAAATCCACTGATGATGCCAAAAACAAAAGTCAGAGTTATTAGAATCCGATGGGTAATCTGGCAAAGTAACAGTTTGAATTTGATTTACTGAACAGAAATAAAGATCATTTGTGCCTTGTACTACAGCTTTACCTGGTGGCACTACATTAAACCTAAAATAAAAAGTTTCCTCCACCCATGAAGAGAAAATATCATCTTTAAATCTTGCAACAATCTGCACATCATTAGATTGTTGCCGTAGTCCATCAACAAAAATAGTGTCAGGGGGATTGGTTTGAATAATTTCTGTTTTTCCAATAAAAAAATTTGCTCTTTTATTATTACTATTATCAACATTTAAATTCAAATTAGTTAGCTCAGGTAGTTGAAATGGAGAGTTTGTGTTTACCCAAGGACTACTACCTATATGAACTTGTGTTGTAGTATCTAGATTGCCATTGATATACAGTGCGAAGACAAATTTTCCAGCGAGCTTGTTATTAAAAGCATCTCTGGCCGAGAATGACAGAAAGGTTTCTTCATTCGGGCAAATGCGCATATTGGGCGTGTAATTTTCAAGCTTAATAGTCTGGGCGTTCATTCCTAAGCAAACGCAACCTATTATTAATGTTAGTATTGTGTTTTTCATAGTTTATTGATTATTACGATTGTTTTATTAACAGACACAATCTAATACTACCTTACATTCATGGTGCAAGAGTGCCATAACTAACATTCTTAAAATTACCTGCAATTCTTAGAGTAAGTGGAATTTGGTCACCCCTTGTGTAAATTTCTATACTCCCAGCACAATACTTATACCCTGAGTCTTCATAAATTTCAGAAATCTCAAACCTAACCAATTGATTAAAATTAGTTGCCATCCAGATAGACCCTCCGGGCTCCGAGCTATTTAATCGAAAGGTTGCTTGGAAAAAATCTGGATAGTCTAAAGAATAATTCTCGATATTAAATGGGCGTGTAAAATCGATGGTCCTCGAATTATTTTCTAATATCATATACCATAATGATTCTTCATTTTTAGCAGACACGACAATGTGATTATCTATTGTGTCATAACCAATACTCAACTTTCTAGGAACCCACTTACTTTGAGCCACCTGAAAATCTGCTAACAACGGTAATAAAGGAATTTCCTCAGGTATTGGTTCTTCTTGAGTACTGCACGACACAACAGCAACAAGAAAGAAAGAAAGAAAGAATGAGTGTCTATTTTTCATAAGATGGAAACTAACTCAATAATACAACTTAATCAGCAATAAATCAATATTGAAAACAACCTAATGAATTTAGTTAGTTTCGTTTCATGTTTTGATATCTCTTCGATATGATTAATTGTTTAGATCACATAGAAGTAAATAAGCTGTGTATTCATAGCACTTTATAGTAGTCATTTGTGAAGACACAAATGGTGGCTAATATGAGTGTCCTGAGCCTTCTGTTCATTACGATCCGTTAGCTTCTTCTGCCCAATTATTGAGCAGATAGAAGTCTCTGAATTAATTTCTGTCTTAGGCTTTCTTGATTGTGGTAGTTGAATATGGTGCTTATGACGGCCGGAAAACCATCAACTATAAAAAAACCCTAGACGAGGTATCAGTCCTCAATCCATAGTTTTCATCATCGAGAATTAAGTCCTATCTTCCTCATCAAAATTCCTTTTTATGAAGAAGATAATACCAGTCCTACTTTGCCTTTTAAGCTTATTCGCTACTTCAAATTCATTCTCTAACGACAACAACCCTGAGGAAAACGCTTTAGCCGATAAAGTACTGGAACTTGCTAAAAATGTTGAGCCTAAAGTGATTGAATGGAGACACTGGCTACACGAAAATGCAGAGCTTTCAAATCGTGAATTTAAAACCGCGGCTTATGTAGCCACACACCTCAAAAGCCTTGGGTTAGAGGTAGAAGAAGGGGTTGCCAAAACCGGAGTAATAGGTATTCTCAAAGGAGGAAAGCCCGGTCCGGTGATAGGGCTACGTGCCGACATGGATGGCCTTCCTGTAAAAGAACGGGTGGATTTGCCATGGGCTTCCAAGCAAATAGGAGAATATAATGGAGTGGAAGTTCCGGTAATGCATGCTTGCGGACATGACACCCATTTGGCTATTTTAATGGGAGTTGCAGAAGTGCTAAGCCAAGTGAAGAAAGATATTAAAGGCACTATCAAATTCATTTTTCAGCCTGCTGAAGAAGGAGCCCCTGCCGGAGAAGAAGGGGGTGCCGAACTCATGGTTAAAGAGGGCGTAGTCCAGGGTATGGATGTTATCTTTGGATTACACATTAATGCACAAACCGAAGTAGGCAAAGTAAATTATCGCCCAAATGGAATTATGGCAGCCGTCAACAGTTTCGACTTACACATCAAAGGAAAACAAACTCATGGCTCCACTCCCTGGACAGGAGTTGATCCGATAGTAACGGCAGCACAAATCATTAATAATGCCCAAACTGTGGTGAGCCGAAGCCTGCCTCTTACCAAAGCAGCCGCAGTACTTAGCTTTGGCAAAATTGAAGGAGGTGTTAGAAACAACATTATTCCTGAAGAGGTGCATATGGTGGGTACTATTCGAACGCTCGATGCCCAAATGAGAGAAACACTATTTGCTACCTTTGAGCGCATAGTAAAGAACACTGCAGCCAGCAATGGTGCTGAAGCTATCCTTACTATTAACAAAGGGTATCCGGTTACCTTCAACGACCCGGACTTAACGGCC
Source organism: Roseivirga sp. UBA1976 (assembly GCF_002336325.1). Taxonomy (NCBI): domain Bacteria; kingdom Pseudomonadati; phylum Bacteroidota; class Cytophagia; order Cytophagales; family Roseivirgaceae; genus Roseivirga; species Roseivirga sp. UBA1976. The sequence continues at coordinate 19,700 of NZ_DDDQ01000049.1, forward strand.
CTTATGGCCGACACGTTTGTAGAAGTTGCCGGTGCCGAAAATGTGAATGCTTCTATGGATGCCATTACCGGAGCTGAAGACTTTTCTTTCTTTCAGGAACAAATACCGGGTTTGTACTTCTTTATTGGAGGAATGCCCAAAGGGCAAGATCCGGCCAAATCGGCACCTCACCATACACCAGACTTTTATGTAGACGACTCAGGTATGCTCACAGGCATACGACTTATGAGCCGTTTGGTGGTGGATTATGCGGAAAAGCAAAAGTAGCTTAGGGCTTACTTTTTACCCGTAACGCCCACTAAAGACTCTAAGTCGGCCAGCAGGCCAATGGTCAGGTTGCTATCGTCCAGGTTGTTCACATCAACCTGGCCATCACGATACTTGAACAACGTCTTGAATGGCGATTTTGGTAACTCTACACCCAGGGCAACGCTGTAGTTGAGTCTGATTTTCTGCTCGGGATTGATTTTTTCGCTAAAGTCATAATAGGCGTTAGACTCCAGTATAATGGAATAATTGTCGAACACGGGAATGTTGTAATAAAGGTTGGCATAAACCTGACCAGAGAATTCATTTTCGCCATCGGCACCAATTCGCATGTTATCAAATTCCTTATAAATCTTTCCACCCACATTAAGCACAGGCTTCAGGCGTAATCGATTACTTCCGTAAGTCAGGTCTACCAAATTGTCGATTAGCTTTTCATAAGAAAAATTAAAGGCCATTCTCCCGCTTGTAAAGGTCTGGTTGCCCTCTACCCCAAACCGGGCCATCATTTGGGCATCGCTGGCTCCGGAAATATTGAAGTTGATCGGGTAAACATACAGGTAGTTCAACGAGTCTTTTGAGTTGGTACTTACTCTACCCTTTGCGTAAAAAACCAATGGTTTCTTATCGTTTCCTTTGCCTGAGCCAAGAGCATAACTCTGATGGAAACTGAAGTCGGCATTGAGTTCCAGCTTGCCAATATCGCTTTCACTTTTAGGCGTAAAACTCCAGTTAAATGAGTTATTGGCATAGGCATATTCACCTCCCGAAGCAGCAAAGTACATATCCATAATACTCTCATTCATCTCGATTTTGCCTAATGATTGCTTCTCCAAATCGGGCTTGCTAATGGTATGCACACCGTTGGTCAGAATTAGTTTTATATCTGCTTTAGAACTCAGATACACATTGGCCTGAGTATTTTGAAGCAGAACGAGTTCATATTTGGAAATACCCGATATCTCTACTTGTATGTTTTTGTTCTGAAATCGTGTTTTCACCGCAATATCCGGATTCTGAAAAAGCTCCTTGCCATTGGCGTAGAATGCAAAGCTATTCTGAGTAGAATCGAAGTAGTGCAGCGTTTTTATTTGGTTGATATTAGCATCGATACCCAGATTGCCAATGAGAATATTGATTTTAGGTGGATTTGGAGTATCTACCACGGTTTGGAAAGTGTATTGTGCATGCGCCTGTACACACACAAACAACAGAAGTGCTATAAGCTTTTTCATGATTTACCTGGGGCCTGTGCTGTAATTATTAGAAACGTAGTCGATACAATCTTTCACCACAGACCAGCTTGCAAAGATGGTTGGGTTTAAGATGACATCGTACATGTATTGATGGTAGGTGGTGCCATCGTCCGTTACCGGAATAGCCTGAATATTAGACTTTATTTTATTGAGAAAGACACTTCTGTGAGTTGGCTGAAACCCATTGAAGCTAAAGTTTTCGAAATCACCGTCAAAGTCGCTCACAGCTTCCAATGCCGGCTTCACCACCTGGGATTTTACGATATCGCGTGTTAATGACATATGGTTGAAGTTTAATATTCTTTCAATTTAAGAAATAAAAGCAGAGTTATTGGCACAAGTTCTATACTCTCCAATGAAGCAGGAGGCTATATGGCTGCGGCTTCATTTTCCATGCGCCTGGCCACCAGGGTAGTCAGGCAACTGGCGCTGTTGAGCTGATCTTCCCAATACATACCATGTGCCCGAATGCCCGAAAGCATAATAAATCCAAGCAAGTTGAATCGCTTTTTGGGCAATACATTGAAGGGCAAGTTTTGTGGCAACAAGGCCTCAGCAGTTACCGATTGTTCGGCCTCTCCTTCCTGGTGGTCTTTTCTAAAATTTGAAGAGAGAATATCGGCTTGAGAATATATATTGTACCAGTGCCGAAGCGTAGTAGATTTAAACTCACGTTCTTGGTAATAGCTCTTCCAATAAAGCCTCACAAAATCGAAAGGACAGCCTATGGTTACCAAATGGGTCACCTTATCGGCAACTCTGAAGCTAGTAGCGCCCTTCATTGGAAAAAGTGTGTCCAAAGCCACCATAGTTCCAAAGCTATAGGCCATTACCGTCACCTGATCGTAGTTTTTATCTTCTTCGGCTACCTTTTCGAGAAGTTCTTCAAATTTACCCGTAAGGTTGAGCCGGTTATGTCCTGTGCTAAAGTATCGGATCATACACACCAGCTCGGTAGCCATTTCGGTTATGAACAATTTAAAATCGGGCATTACCAGATAAAAAAGTGCAAAAAACCCGATCAGGTATTCGGCTTTGCCGCGCATAACACCATATACCGAGTCTATAAACTGACCAAGCCTATTGTTCTCTATAAAGTCGTTGAATTGAGGTAGGGCTTTCAAGTCCACCATATCGCCAATGGCTACAGGAAATGAAGCCACCAACAGCAACCCAAAAGAGGCCAACAGGGCCAATATTGAAGCTGCATACAGAAATTGACCCGAGCTCCCTTCTGAAATACCACCTCTCCTTTTTACTATTCGCCTCAGTGTGTAATAAAACACTTTCGGCACATTTAAAAAGAGAATTGCGCTGAGTACAAAGGTTTTATGAATAAGACTGGTTTTCTTAAAACTGGCTGTTAGCTCATCGATATAACTGAACTCGTAGATATCGATGACATGCCTACTTTCTTGTCCAAGTTGTTCGTGCACCGCAGCCACCTGCGCTTTGAGTCCACCATCAATACCAAAAGATTCTTCCCGAATTTTGATGGAGTACTTCTTTTTCTCGTTGGGCTCATTAATATCTACCGCTTTCACATATCGATGGGCAAAGCTTGCAAGTGACTGGTCGGTAAAGCTGGAACCCAAGCCCGGCATGTATATAATGGCCTCCATAATGAAAAAATTAGACCATAAATTAGGAAATTACCGTCAGGAAATACGCTGCCCCACCTTTATATTTTCGCACTTATCTACTGAAAATCAAAAGATTACCCGAATTAGGGTAGCGCTTACTATTTTAAAGCAACTACTGGTAGTCTTCTCTGGCCGGGCTAAAGACATCCAGCAATTGGCAGTCGGTTATGGCCCTTCCCGAATGTGTAGCATTAGAAGGTATAATGGCTACATCGCCTGCTTTCATTAGCTTGGTTTCCCCCTCAAGAGTTAGTTCAAACTCTCCTGAAATAACTTGTGCCGCCACTTGCTCGTGAACGTGTGAGTGTTCGGGCAATTCGCTCCCGGCCTTTATCTCCCAATAGGCCAAGGTCATGTTTTGAGTATGAATCATCTTGCCGGAAAAGCCGGGCAATAGTTCTTTAGATGGGATATCTTTTAGATTAATGAAGGGCATTAGCTGAAGATATTTTGTTCATTGGCCTCTTCCAGCAAATCGTCTTTATTGATTGGCACAACCCCTACATGTTCGCAAACCAAACCACCTCCAAGGTTGGCCAATGCGGCTGTTCTCCTGGCGTCTAATCCGGCTGCCAAGCCACAGGCCACAATGCTTATTACGGTGTCTCCGGCACCTGAAACATCCGATATCTGCCTAACATGGGCGGGTATCAGGTGGTTTTCTCCATTGTCTTTAATAAAAACTCCATGTTCTGAAAGGGTAACCATAATCATGTGTGCATTTAAGGCACTTTGGAGAGCCTGAGCGGCTGATTTAATGGAGTCAATGTCTTTGGGGTCTACATCTACTTTGAGCCCTTCTCTCAACTCCTTTAGGTTGGGTTTAAAGAGGGTAGCGCCCTTATAATCCAGAAAATTGCGCTTTTTAGGATCTACCACCGTTGGAATTCCCAACCGGTTGGCCTCACTAATGGTTTCGGCTATAATGGTCTTGTTAATGACTCCTTTGTCATAATCCTCAAAAATGACCACCTGGCACTCGGGCAAGAGATTTTTAATATGAGCTAAAAGGCTCTTCTGCTCAATCTCGCTCATGTCTTTGTCAGATTCCGTGTCTATCCGGAGCATTTGGTGAGAGCCGGCCAAAATTCGTTCTTTCACGGTGGTCACCCGTTCCGAGCTGGTAATTACCCCTTTGTCGGGAATTCCCCTTTCCCGAAGTCGTTCTAAAAAGAACTCTCCATCGGGGTCATCTCCCACAATAGCGCAGGGAATGGGGGTGGCTCCTAAAGACTGCACGTTCAACGCTACATTGGCCGCGCCACCCAGTCGCTTTTCCTTACTTTTGGCCAATACCACCGGCACAGGTGCTTCAGGCGAAATGCGGCTTACCGAGCCCCAGATGTAGGAGTCTACCATAACATCGCCAATTACCAGTACCTTCAGTTTGCTGAAAGCTTCAAAAAGAGATTCTGCGCTATTAAAAGTCATTTATTGCAATTTAGCTAAAGCGGTTTTCATTCGGCTAATGGCCTCACGCAGCTCTTCTTCAGAAGCTGCATAGGAAAGTCGTATACAGTCAGGGTCGCCAAAGGCGCCTCCCGTTACCACAGAAACATGAGCATTTTCCAGAATGTACATAGCCAAATCATCGGCATCCTTTACCGTAGTTGTACCATCGCTCTTCCCAAAGTAGGCACTCACATCGGGAAAGAAGTAGAATGCTCCTTGCGGCATATTGGTTTTAAAGCCCGGTATTTGGTCTAAAAGTTCCTTCACCAGGTTTCTTCTTCTCAAATACTCTTTGGTCATTTGGCGGGTTGGCTCCAAATCGCTGGTAAGGGCAGTGAGTGCCGCACGCTGGGCTATTGAACAGTTGGCCGAGGTAAACTGCCCCTGGATTTTGTTACATGCTTTGGCCAGCCAGGTGGGAGCACCAATATAGCCCACTCTCCAGCCGGTCATGGCAAAACCTTTGGCCATACCATTTACTGTGGCGGTTCTCTCCAGCATTCCGGGCAGAGCTCCTATACTGGCATGGGCACCGGTATAGTTGATGTGTTCATAAATTTCGTCAGACACTACAACGAGGTTCTCGTGCTTGAGCACCACTTTGGCTATGGCCTCTAACTCGGGCTTGGTAAACACTGAGCCGGTGGGGTTGCAAGGCGAAGAAAAAATCATGGCCTTAGTTTTAGAGGTAATGGCTGCCTCGAATTGTTCGGCAGTTACCTTAAAATCGTTTTCTATTCCTCCTTTTACTAATACCGGCACACCTCCTGCCAGCTCAATCAGGGCCGAGTAACTTACCCAGAAGGGTGAAAAAACTACCACCTCATCGCCTTCATTGATGATGGCCTGAAAAATATTGGCTATAGACTGCTTGGCTCCATTGGAAACCACAATTTGGTCGGGCGTATAATTCAGTCCGTTTTCCTTCTTGAATTTCTCGGCAATTGCTTCGCGAAGATCCAGGTATCCATTTACGGGAGGGTATGCAAAATACTTTCCTTCATCGATGGCCTTTTTGGCTCCATCCTGAATATGCTGTGGTGTTTTAAAATCTGGCTCTCCCAAGCTAAGGCTAATTACATTGATACCCTTTGCTTTGTATTCTCTGGCCTTGGCTGCCATGGCCAACGTGGCCGACTCGGCCATGTTTTTAATGCGGTCTGAAACAATGTTCATGTCCTGTTCTAATCGTAAATGGTTCTTGTTAATATGCTGCGGCCCAGAGTTACCTCATCGGCATACTCCAGTTCTCCACCAATTGGTATTCCTCGTGCAATAGTAGTGACTTTTATGCCCAAAGCCTTCAACTTTTTGGTGATATAGAAGGCTGTAGTGTCTCCTTCCATAGTAGGACTCAATGCCAGTATTACTTCCTCCACTTTAGGATCGCTTTTTTCAATACGGGAAAAGAGGGAGTCTATGTGTAAATCTTCCGGCCCAATACCTTCGATTGGTGAAATTACTCCACCCAAAACGTGGTAAAGTCCCTTATATTGGTGGGTATTTTCTATGGCCATTACATCTGGCGTATCTTGTACCACACAAATAGTGGTAAGGTCGCGAGTAACGGTGCGGCAGG
>NZ_DDDQ01000049.1:26229-49201 GCF_002336325.1 Roseivirga sp. UBA1976
AGTATCTGAGATTATATGGCAGGGGCCGCAGTACTGAATATCTTCTCTAAGCTGCGAGAGGGCCGTAGTAAGGTTTTCGGTAGATTCTTTTTCTTGTTTCAGTAAATACAATACCAACCTCAAAGCTGTCTTTCTACCGATTCCGGGCAGCTTGGAGATTTCTTCTATGGCATTTTCTACAATTTTTGGGGGGAAGTTCAAGATAGTAGCGGGCAAAAATTACATAACTGTTGCGGTAATCCCCGCCTCTAAAATACTTTCACACATGGGTCTTAACTCTTTAAAGGTGCCATGTTTTACCGTGCACTTACCCTTGTAGTGAATCAGGAGTGTACACTGTTCGGCCTGTTCGGCAGAATGCTTACACACCTTCATTAAGATATTGATTACATGCTCAAAAGTATTCACATCGTCATTGAAGACCACCAAATCGCACAGGTCTTCTTCAATCACCTCATCCAATACCTCTACGCTTTCTTGCTCTTGGTAGCTTAATCGCATATCTCTAAAATTTGGAACAAATTTAATGAAAATCATCTGCATAACCAGTTGGTGGCGATTGGTTAATCGGAAATCAGTAGTCTGGTTCTTCTCCGTCATTGCGTGGCAAGTGCGGCTGCGGCAGTCTCTACCATAAAGGCGCACCGTGTAAAACAAGTAGGTTGCTTTGTCGCAACCTGCTGCCAGTGCAAAGTTTGTTTCTCGCAACGATGCAACGGTTACAGCAATACCCCCGATTTCTGATGAACTGTTTTCTCATCACTGATATACTGATATCTTTACCCCATGAGTCCTACGCTTGTCATTGCCCTAATTGGTGGATATTTTCTGATGTTGATCGTGATTGCCCGATTGACTTCCAGAGGTGCCAATACACAGACTTTCTTTACGGCCAACCGACAAAGCCCCTGGTATTTAGTGGCTTTCGGTATGATTGGAGCCTCACTTTCAGGAGTTACGTTTATCTCCGTTCCGGGGGAGGTGGGTAATAGTTTCTTCTCTTACTTTCAGGTGGTAATCGGTTACTTGCTGGGCTATTTTGTTATTGCCACAGTGCTTATGCCATTGTACTATCGCCTCAACCTGGTTTCTATTTATGGCTATTTGGAGCAACGCTTTGGCTTCTGGTCGTATAAAACCGGGTCAGGATTCTTCTTGCTTTCGAGGGTAGTAGGTGCAAGTTTTAGGCTGTTTCTGGTAGCTATAGTATTACAAACGGCCTTGTTCGATGCCTTTGGTGTACCTTTCTGGGTGAGTGTTATGGTGACCATACTGCTCATTTGGGTCTACACTTTCAAGGGTGGGATAAAGACTATTGTATGGACAGATACTCTGCAAACGCTGTTTATGCTCACCGCAGTGGTTGTTACCATTTTCATCATTACCAAAGAACTGGGCTGGTCTATTGGCGATGCCATTGCCCAAATTGAGGCAAGCGAAATGTCCAAAATCTTTTATTGGGACTGGAGTAGCGCCAAGTTCTTCCCTAAGCAGTTTATCTCGGGTGCCCTTATTGCTATAGTAATGACGGGGCTCGACCAGGACATGATGCAAAAGAATTTGACTTGTCGCAATCTTAAAGAGGCTCAAAAAAACGTATTTGGTTTTAGCGTGGTACTCATTTTTGCCAACCTACTCTTTCTTGGTATGGGCGCATTACTATTTATGTATGCCAATAACAAGGGAATTGAAATTCCTGCCAGGACCGACACCCTCTACCCACTTTTGGCCTTAAACCATTTAGGCACTTTTGCCGGAGTGGTCTTTTTACTTGGAATTATTGCCGCAGCATATTCCAGTGCAGACTCTGCACTCACTGCCCTTACCACGGCTTTTTGCGTAGACTTTCTGAACTTCGAAAAGAAGGAGGAAGAGGAGAAGAAAAGAACCCGCCTTAAAGTTCACATTGGTTTCTCGGTGCTTCTGTTTCTGGTCATTCTCATTTTCAACGCTATTAATGATGACAGTGTCATTAATTCCATTTTCAAAGCTGCTGGCTACACCTATGGCCCACTTCTAGGCCTTTTTAGCTTTGGACTTCTTACCAAAAGACAGGTGATAGATAAATATGTGCTTCCGGTTTGCCTGGCGGCTCCCTTGCTTTCTTACTTTATAGATTTAGCTAGCGGAAGCTGGTTTGGTTTCTTTATTCTGGCATTGAATGGAGCACTGACTTTCATTGGGTTGTTCTTCATTTCGAAAAAACCTTAGTACCCCCGGTTGTGGCCATTTGCCGCCAAGATAGGACCAGCAATAGCCTACAGACTCATACCACTTCGGCCAATCACCCTAAGCTGATCTGGAACAGGCAGATATTCCTTTAATCTGAGGCACAAACCTCTTATGCATGTATTGAAATTCTTAGACACTAATGCTTTAACTTAAAGCCATATGAGAACTGCAGCACTAAGAATACCCGCCTTCCTTTTAGTTGCTTCGGGCATTATCTTCATTAGCCTATGGCTCATGACATCTCCGAATTTCACTAGCAACCGTTCTTTGCTGGCCGTTGGCAGTTCGATAGACATAGCTCTTATTATTCCTTTGATCTACTTTCTTTTTATCAGAAACAGTTCCTTTCCAAAAATCACGGTCGTCCCTGTTTTTATATTAAGTCTTATCATGGCCTTTCAGGTTATTCCAGACGACTACCATGCTACTCTCAATAGAATTAAAATGTTGGTAGCGCCTATTGAGTTGGGTGTTATTGGTTTTCTTATTTACAAAGTCATTCAGTTAAATAAGAACCTCAGCCAAACAAAGGGTGGACTTCGTAATTTTCCTGAACGAATGAAGGCAGTTTTGCTCGATATGAAAGCCAAACCGGTTCTTGCTAATATATCCAGTTCAGAATGTTCACTTTTCTATTACACTTTTGCAGGATGGGCGAAACCCCAAGCATTGGCTTCCAATGAGTTTAGCTATTATCTCGAGTCAGGATACAAGTCGGTTTTTGTTTTGGTACTCTTTCTTTTGCCGGTAGAGACTTTCGTTTTGCATTATTGGTTAATGATCATAAGCCCAACACTGGCCTGGATTCTCACAGGCATAAGCATTTACAGCCTGTTCTTCATTTTCGGTGATAGAAATGCGATGAGACACAGGCCCATTTTTTTGGATCAAGATTCGCTTTCAATCAACATTGGAATACGCTGGAGTTTTGAGCTGCCCTATCACCTAATAGATAAAATTGAACTTAGAGAGGGCGATGCACACAGTGAAAAATTTGTCAACCTTAGTTCATTTGGACATGGCAATGTGGTTATCTCTTTAAGAGAAAAGCTACACGTTCAGGGAATCTACGGCATCAAAAAAAGCACCGATAAACTGGTGCTTTCTATAGATAGTGAAGACAAATTCTTTGCGTCTCTTTCCAAGAGAATTACTGCGTAATTTTCTTCCTCAGCTTAATTTTGGCTGCGTTTCTCCTTCTTCTCATGTTCAGTATTTCAACAGTAAGCGAGAAGAACACGGCAAAATAGATATAGCCCTTTTCTATGTGTTTGCCTATACCTTCCAACACCAGCATAAAGCCTATGAGAATGAGGAAAGACATGGCCAACATCTGAAGTGTTGGATGTTTGTTAATAAAGGCACTGATTTTACCGGCAAAGGTCATCATTACAATCATGGCCAACACCACGGCCACAATCATAATAATGATGTGTTCCGTAAGCCCTACAGCGGTGAGAATAGAGTCGAAAGAAAACACCATGTCAAGGGCCACTATTTGTAAAATAACCTTGCTCATAGTAGTAACGGTTTTGGTTTCCGACTCATGATCGGCTACCTCCAGCGACTCATGAATTTCAGTAGTACTTTTACCAATTAGAAAGAGACCACCCACAATTAGAATAATATCTTTTACGCTCACGGGGTGCTCCATTACGGTAAGCACGGGCTCGGTGAAACCAATAATCCAACTAATACCCAAAAGTAAACCCACGCGCATAAGAAGCGCCAGAGCCAAACCAAGGTTCCTGGCGGTTGCCTGCTGTTTCTCGGGCAATCGGTTAGAAATTATGGAAATAAAAATGATGTTATCGACCCCCAACACGATCTCCAAAAAGGTGAGGGTTAAAAGCGCTACTATTCCTTCAGAGCTTAAGAGTACTTCCATTGCGTTTATTCTTCTTTCTTAAATTTACTATCGCTGGCATAGGCCAGAATTGATTTATTAATGAATCGCCTAACCGGCTTTTCCAGGTCTTTCTGCCGCCTATCCAGTGTTACATGGAGTTTTATGACAATGGCATCTTTTTTTATGGAGTCTACTTTCAGGCTAAACTTCTCCAGGTTAATGTTCTTAAACTGTGCTTTTAGTGCCTCAATAAGGTAGCTTTCGAAATGGTCTATGTTGGGTAAGGCTTCCGGTAACAGCTCAAAATCAAAGCTCAGTTTTTTGAAGTTTTTCTTTGAGCTATTGATGACATGCGATGAGGCCATGGTAGAATTGGGAATGTACACGATCTCATCATCATCGTTGAGCAACACAACATTCATAAGGGTAATGTCTGTTATGCGCCCGCTATCTTCGCCCACTTTAATGTAATCATTGATTGAAAACTGATTGGAAAACATCAAGATGAACCCATTAATCATATTTACCAGATACTCTCTAGAAATAATGGCAATAGCAGCTGCTACTATGCTAATGGAGGTAAAAAACTCTTTTACCTCTATGTTGAAATAATATGGAATGGAAATAATAAGTATAACCCCATACAAAATGGACGCTATACGGTTGATACCCACAATATAATTGTCGCGAAAATCGCTCTCTTTGTTCTGTCGTTTTAGGTAAAGATATACCAGAGAGATTCGCCCAAAAGACACTAACAGCACACTGGTAAGATAAAAGAAGAGAGTAGGTAAAATACGTCCATCCAGTTTCAGTTGGTCATAACTATCAGGAAACCTGTATCGCCAAACCAAGCCAACCACAACCAGAATAAGCTTAATGAGAAAAAACAATCGCTTTTTCCCTTCTTGCCTGGCCCTGTCAAGGGGTCTGTTAATCTTACTTGCCTTTTTCAACAACTTCATGCTTACACGGGGCGAAATTACCGAATTTCGGCTAATCAAAGAGACAATTCAGCAGAGGGATCCCAAAACACCCTATCGAATTGCTGTATCTTATCGCCAATCACTTCTACGCCTTCGGCTTCCAGCCGTTCCTGCATTAGGCTAGGCGTTTCAAAATGATGCTTTCCGGTCAATATTCCTGTTCGATTCACCACCCTGTGAGCGGGCACATCGCTGAGCCCATGTGCTGCATTCATAGCCCATCCCACCATTCGGGCACTGCCTTTAGTCCCCAGGTAGTTGGCAATGGCTCCATAGCTGGTTACCCGGCCTCTGGGTATAAGCCTTACCACCTCATATACATCATTGAAAAAATTTGAATGGTCCTTTGCCATGGTTTGAAACTACAAAAAAGTCCTGCACATTGAGCACAGGACTTTCAAATTCGTAGGTATCAGTCTATGGGCTACCCTCCTCCGGCAAAAAAGCCCAAAAGGCCCATCATGTTGAGCAACACCAGTAAAATGGTGATGGGACAAACATAGCGGATAAAAAACACAAAGATGCTGGAAGCCAACGAGCCGGCCTTCCAGGTTGGAGACCCTGTATCCAGCTCGCTCACAATTTTATTCACAGGCATTTTCCAGGCCACATAAATGCAGGTAACCAAGGCTACCAACACTATAAAGAAAGTGCCAAAGAAAAAGTCTAGTATGTCTTGAAATCCCGTATACTGGTGTCCAAACATTACTATCTGCATTTTACTAAAGAAAGCGGAGCCGCCTTGAGAAAGTGCGGAAGGAATACCCACAATAAATAGCAGGATACCCACCACCCAAGCCGATTTGTTTCGGCTCCATTTCTTTTCATCCATAAAGTAAGAGGCGGGCACCTCAAGCATAGAAATGGAAGATGTAAGAGCCGCTACAGTGAGTAACAAAAAGAAAAAGGCTCCAATAATGGCACCACCGGGCATACTATTGAAAATCTCAGGCAATACCTGAAACACCAGTGTGGGCCCGGCTGCAGGGTCTTTTCCAAAAGCGAAAACGGCAGGGAAAATCATAAAGCCCGCCAACAAAGCCACTCCTGCATCCATTAGTCCCACCCATAGGCCTGAACTAATAATACTGGTCTGTTTTGGAAGGTACGAACCATAAGTAATCATAATTCCCCAACCAATGCTCATAGAAAAGAAGGCTTGCCCCAGTGCTACCAAAAAGGTATTGGCACTTATTTTTGAGAAGTCAGGGTTTAGGTAAAAGTCTACGCCTTTCATGGCTCCCTCTAAAGTAAGCGACCGAATGGCCACTACTGCAATGAGCAAAAACAACATAGGCATAAGCACTTTAGCGGCTTTTTCTATGCCTCCGGAAATCCCTCCCTTTACTATAAAAATCGTGACCAAGGTAAATAACCCCATCAGTGGAATGGTGTTCATTGGGTTAGAAGCAAACTCCTGAAAACTACCCGTATCGCCACTAACAGACTTGAAAATATAGCCTATGGTCCAACCGGCTATGTTTCCATAATAAGAAAGCACAAAGAAGCTGACGCAAAGTGCCAAAATAGCTCCAAGCCCCATAAACAGAGGGTTGGCCCCGGTGTCTTTAAACGCACCAATAGTGCCTTTTTTTGTCATTCGCCCAAACCCCATTTCTGTAAATAGCAAGGGCACACCAATGAGCACTACGCAAAGCAAGTAAACCAAAACAAAGGCTCCGCCTCCATTTTGGCCCGTGATGAACGGAAAACGCCAAATATTACCCAAACCTACTGCCGAACCGGCAGCTGCCATGATAAATCCGAACTTGGATCCCCACTGACCGCGATTTCCATCGCTTAAATTAACGGCCATATAAAAAAGTTTACGTTGAGAATAGAAAAGTTTTAACAAAGAATATTCTCCATTTTCCACCTAAAAACCAAGCATATTTTATAGTAAGCCCTAAAACCAAAGAGAAAACTGTTTAAGACAGTTGCAAACGGTTGCACATTATGACACCGATTCAATTAAAACTTGAGTTTCTGCTTAAAAAAATTAGTTTGTCCGGCTTCATAAGAATCAAAACTGAACAATCGCAAATACTAACAGTCAATTATATATGGCAGAAAAAAGAGAAGAATTTAGTAACCGGTGGGGAATAATTCTAGCCGCCCTGGGTATGGCTATTGGTGCCGGAAACCTCTGGCGGTTTCCAAGAATAGCCGGAGAACATGGGGGTACCTTCATTATTTTATGGATGTTTTTCCTGGTGATATGGTCTATTCCCTTGCTGATGGCCGAACTGGCCATTGGTAAGCACTACCGAAAAGGAACACTAGGGTCGCTGGGTTCTTTAAGCGGAAAAAAATTCAATTGGATGGGCACCTTCGTTACCCTGGTAACAGTAGGTATTGCCTTTTACTATTCGGTGGTTACAGGCTGGTCGTTGCGTTACTTTTTGCTCAATACACAAAACCTGGTAGACTACCTCTTTGGGTCGGGTGCTATGAACGAAAAGTTTGCCGACCCCAGCGTAAACTTTATGGACAACTTCTGGGCAAGTCTTTCCAACTCCAGCTGGGAGGCAGTTTTATGCTATATGCTCACCATTACTATAGCCATTTGGGTTTTGGGCAAAGGCATTAAGAAAGGGCTCGAAAAAACCAATAAAATATTAATACCAACCTTATTTATTCTTTTGCTGGTGGTTGCTGCCTTTGCCATTCAAATGCCAGGTGGAGTGCAAGGCCTGGAATACCTCTTTACCATTGATGTAGAGAAGTTTAAAGATCCAATCATTTGGATTGAAGCCATTACCGACTCGGCCTGGAGTACCGGAGCCGGCTGGGGTCTGATGATTACCATTGGCTCTTTCTCGAGACAGAAAGAAGATGTAACCTTGAACACCTTCTTAGGTGCTTTTGGCAACAACACAGCCGCTCTTTTGGCAGCTATGGCCATTTTGCCGGCCGTTTTTGCCATGGCAGCTACGCCTACTGAAGCCATTGATTTCTTACATGGTGGAAATACAGCTTTGGTATTTACCATCTTACCACAGCTGTTTGCCCAAATGCCTGGAGGCCCATTCCTTTCATGGATATTCTTTGGGGCCTTTGCTATGGCCGCTTTCAGTTCCATTTTACCAATGATGCAACTGATTATAAAAAACCTGACCGACTACGAAATACCCAAAAAGAAAGCGGCCATTATTGCTGGTGCGGCATGTTTTATTGTTGGATTCCCTTCGGCCTGGTGGCTCGACTTCTTCGAGAATCAGGATTGGGTTTGGGGCGTTGGCCTTTTGGTGAGTGGCATTTTTATATCCTTCCTCATTATCAGATATGGCCCCATGAAGTTCAAGAAAGACTTCATCGATCAGAATTCCGACTTCAAGGTATCTAAGCTATACTTTGCTGGCATGATCTACTTCAACTTTATAGCTGGCCTCTTTCTGGTTTATTGGTGGATGGATCAGGGCTACAGCGAATACCCGTGGTTTGATGCCGAAGGCAACTGGAACTTGTTCGACAGATTTAGCAATGCAACCATAGTTACGCAATGGGGAATAGCCCTGCTTATTGCTGTGGTGTTTAATGGATGGTTTTACAGAAAATTCGTGAAAAAATGAGTGGAGAAGCAATAATAGGAATGATTATATGCCTTTCGATTACCCTGGGGGGATTTTTAGTTTTTTTAAAAATTGCGCTCAGTGCCGATAAGAAAGAGAACGTTAAAAACGAAAATTGACGTTAACCCTGAATGCATTTCAGGGTCTACTAAGAAGATGCTGAAACAAATTCGGCCTGACAACGAAATGTTTTAATTCTTGATTTGATCGGCCACAATGGCAATCCCTTCATCGAAAGAATGAGGCTCGTACCCAAGCACGGTGCGGGCCTTTTCTATGAGCAGCCCGGTTTTTGGGGGCCTTTTGGCTGTTTGACTGAAGCTGCTGGCATCGGCACGCTGCATAGCACGCATGTCGAGGTTAAAAAACTGTGCTGTTTTTACGGCCATTTCATAAGGATTGAGCAGATCTTTTCCACAAATGTTGAATATGCCGGAAGCTTTCTTTTTGGCAATAAGATAGCAGCCCATCGCTAAGTCTTCAGCAAGTGTAGGGCTCCGCAATTGGTCATCTACCACCTTAATCTCCTTGCCTTCTTCCAGGCTCTTTTTTACCCATAGAATAATATTGCTACGGCTCATATCGTGGGCAATACCATACACTAAAACGGTTCGGGCAATAGCATAGTCAATGGTAGAGTTCTCCAATAATTTTTCGGCTGCCAGTTTACTTTCGCCATAGTAGCTCACCGGATTGGGCACAGCCTCCTCATCATAGGGTCCATTTTCACCATCAAAGATAAAGTCGGTCGACAGGTGGAGTAAAAAGGTATTGTTATCTGCGCAAGCTTCAATTAGATATTTTACAGCATTTACGTTCTGATCCCAGCAAGCCTCTTTTTCCAGTTCACATTGGTCTACGTTGGTCATGGCGGCCGTGTGAATAACTACCTCGGGGCGGTGCCTGGCTACAACTTCCCGTACTTGCTCACGGTTGGTTATATCCATTACATCAAACTGGTAGTCATCTTGTGCATAGGGAAGCCGATTGGCCCCGCGTGCAGTCGCAATAAGCTCATCTTCTCCACGGTCGAGTATCAGTTTTACGAGTTTTTGACCTAGCAACCCATTGGAACCGGTGATGAGTATTTTCATGATTTAATCTTTTTGTGGATATTCTATGCCGTATTTTTTGGTAACCTCCCTCTTGGGTAGTGTTATTACTTTCACATGCATGCGAATATCTTCCAGCGGCTTATCGCGCAAATTGGTTTTGGTAGCAGCAATTTTATCAATCACTTCCAACCCTTCTACCACCTGACCAAACACGGTATATTGTCCGTCAAGGTGAGGAGCCCCTCCTTCGGTAGCATACACTTCTTTGGCCCAGGCCGGATAACCCGGGTCAGTCTGGTCGCCAAATTCTTTCTCAATTACATCGATAGAATTGAAGATTAGTCGCTTATAGGCCAGTCCAAAATCATAGGTAGAATCGGTTTCGCTCAAACCTCTGTGATACTCCACCTTTTCCGTTAGTTCCGGAAAACGTTCCGAGCGTAGCATTCGCGTAAACAACCCACTGAGCTTAAGCTCCTGCCTTCGCTCTGCCCGGGCTTTCAACCCTTCTTCATCGAATATTTCACCATCTACAATGTAAAACTGAGAGCCGCTCGATTTTTTCTCAGGGTTTACGGCATCCCCTGTTCGGGCAGCCGCCAAAGCACCTTTTCGGTGAATATATTTTTCAGGAAGAAATTCAGCCTCGAGTGAATAGTCTACCGATTCACCTGCTACTCCGGTCGAAACATCACCTGTTTGAATCATGAAGTTTTCAATAACCCTGTGAAAAATCACGGAGTCGTACTGACCATTCTTAGCCAGCTTCAGAAAGTTTTGCTTGTGAATGGGGGTATCATCGTACAACACGGCCGTCATATCGCCATATGGTGTAGAAATAACCACCAGTTCATCTACTTCTTTGGAGGAGCACGCCAGAGCGCTCAAAAGCAACAGACTTGCCCAAAAAGCTTTAATACTTGTTCTATTGTTGGTTGCTGTAGTCATAGCCATACTTTTCTGCAATTTCCTTCTTGGGCATTTCTTCCACCGATACGTACATCCGAACGTCATCTACCGGTCGGTCTCCGGGCTTGGTTTGAACCCCCGCAATGGAGTCGATTATGTCTAAACCGGAAATTACCTCGCCAAACACGGTATAGTCTCCATCCAGAAAAGGCGTACCTCCAATGGTTTTGTAGGCTCTCTTCTGTTCTTCAGACATTTCAGGTCTATTGAGTTTTCGGCCAGTGGCTTCTTCGAGTTGGTCTATGGTGGCCAATAGCTTCTTTTTCAACTCAGCGTCTCCTCCTTGCTCATAGGCCTGTTGATACTCTCTGTTCAGGTCGTGATCGGGTAAGGCAGAACGCAAGTATTGAGCTGCGCTGCCAATGGCTTGCAAGTTGGGGCCGCTAAATTGCCCGAGAGAGGCATCGTCTAGCACTTGTCCCTGAACCACAAAGAACTGGCTTCCGCTGGACGCTTTTTCGGGATTCACAAAATCGGGTTGCCTGGCGGCAGAAAGGGCTCCCTTCTTGTGAAAAAACTGAGGAACAAATTCGGCCGGAATAGTATAGCCGGGGCCGCCACTTCCCAAATTCTGGTCGGGAGCCGCATTTTTCGATTCGGGGTCTCCACACTGAATCATGAAGCCCTGAATAACCCGGTGAAATAAGAGGCTATCGTAGAATTTTTCTTGCGCGAGCTTAATAAAGTTTTCTTTGTGCTTGGGTGTTTTGTCATACAAAACAGCCTTCATTTCGCCAAAATTGGTTTTAATAGTCACCAGGTAGTCATTGCCTGAAAGGTCTGCGGCTTTGGTAGTTTCACTGCCCGACTTTTCTCCTGAAGAATCGCAGGCCATTGTCAATAGAAAAACGGCCACTACGGCTAAAAAAATCTTCTGTCTAATCATGGTTCATTGTTCGTTTAATCTCCTCTAAAATGGCTTTCCCCCCCGAAGATAATACTTCATTGGCAAGTTCGGAACCTAGCCTCTCGGGAGTAGAAGCGTGTGTTTGGTGTTGTTTCACAATTCTCTTTTGGCCATCGAGGCTGATTATGCCTCCGGACATTTTCAGGGAATTATTCTCCAAGGTTGCGTATCCGTAAACCGGTATGCTACACCCTCCGTCCATGGTTTTTAAATAAGCTCTTTCGGCCAATAGGCAAGTTTCTGTGTCTGGGTGGTTGAGCACCTCCCTTACCTTGGCGCGTTTTTCGGCAGACAGGGTACTGTGAATTTCTATGGCAACACTACCCTGGCCCACCGCGGGAATAAACTCATTGACCGATAGCTTGTGCTTTATTTTATCGTCATACCCCATCCGGTGCACTCCTGCATAGGCCAACAAAAGGGCATCGCAGGCACCTTCTTCCATCTTTCGGATTCTCGTTTGTAAATTTCCTCGAACGGCCACCGTTTCGATGCCCGGGTAAAAATGACGAAGAGTGGCTACTCTCCTTGTGCTGGAGGTTCCCAAAACCAACCCCGGACTACTCAGATCAACTGAGGGCTTGTGACTAATAATCACATCGTTCACTTCTTCTCGCTCCATAAAGGCAATGAGTTCAAAACCTGACGGGAGCTTTGATTGCATGTCTTTAGCACTATGAACGGCTATATCGATTCGGCCATCGGCCAATTGCTCTTCAATCTCTTCAGTGAACACCCCCTTGCTTCCAATCTTGGCAATGGAAACATCGAGTATTTTATCGCCTTTGGTTTCAATGGTCACTATTTCTGTTTCGAGCCCTGCAGCCTGAAGTTTTTCTTCCACGTGGTAGGCCTGCCAAAGTGCCAGTCTGCTTCCCCTCGTTCCTATCTTAATTTTCATTAGGCCTTGAGTTTAGAAATGGTGCCTTTCTTTTTGGGTTGGTTTCTTTCAATGTAAGCCACTATTTGCTCGGCAATGTCTACACCGGTTGCTCTTTCTATACCTTCGAGGCCGGGAGAACTGTTGACTTCCAAAATAAGTGGTCCGCGGCTCGACTGCAAAATATCTACTCCGGCTACGGAAAGCCCCATGGCATTGGCGGCTTTTACGGCTACCGATTTTTCTAAACGGCTAAGTTTCACCACCTCAGCTTTGCCACCCCGGTGCAGGTTGCTTCTGAACTCACCTTCCTGGCCGGTTCTTTTCATGGCACCGATCACTTTGCCATCGACCACAAAAACCCTTAAATCGCTAGCTTTGGCTTCTTTGATGAACTCCTGAACGATGATTCTTGCTTTTAAGCCATGAAAAGCCTCAATAACCGATTGAGCGGCCTTTCGGGTTTCAGCCAGAACAACTCCCAAACCTTGGGTGCCTTCCAGCAATTTGATGATGACCGGAGCGCCTCCAACGTGATCGATCAGGCTTCTTTCTTCTTTAGAATAATTGGTGAAGGCGGTTCTTGGCATGGGAAGGCCCGCACCACTTAAAAGCTGTAAACTTCTGAGTTTATCTCTGGAACGAACAATGGATTGTGACTTGGTAGTACTGAAAACGCCCATCATCTCAAACTGACGAACTACGGCCGTTCCATAAAAAGTCACTGAGGCACCAATTCTGGGAATAACGGCATCCAGATCATCAATAGATTCTCCCATGTAGTACACCTTGGGGCCTGTTTGCTCAATGGTTAAGTCGCACTTTAGGTGATCTATCACCCTGGCTTCATGGCCTTTGGCCTGAATGGCTTCAACCAGTCTGCGGGTTGAGTATAGCTGACTATTTCTTGAGAGTACTGCTATCTTCATTTTTCTTTTTCTTTTGAAATGAGAGGTTCTTTTTTCTTACGTCTACGACAAAACCAAGTCTCAACAATTTACGGCCTAACAGAATAGGAAACTTCATTTTGCTCCTGTCTGAAAGTGAAAACTCTGTTAATATTCTATGACCAAACAGCTCAATATGAGTCTTCACCACATAGCGCTCTTCAATTTCTCCATTCGAGCTTTTTATTCTCTTTTGAACAAAATTTGTGGTTGAAAAGCTTCTGGCCTTCTTCTCGTGAATGCGATTACCAGGAATGCTAAAGCTTAAAACCATTTCTCCATTCACCTTTTTTACGCGAACCTTAGAACAGTTAATAGCTGAAGTGTAAGCCCCAGAATCTACCTTGGCATCAATGCCAAACAGCATGAAATCGGGCAAATCTATCTTATCTGCCCGACCGATAGTAATCGCTTTTTTAAACATTTAATGGCTTTTGGCTCTCGCAATTTGGGCAATGGAAAGCGATAAATCAAGGAAGAGAATTTTCGGATTGGCATTTCGCTCCACATGATACTGCGCTTCATCGAGCTTAGGGCTTAGTATGGCTATTTTCGGGGGTACAAATACAGCCGAAAACTTTTCTACAAAGCCGCGCTCGGTTTCGGGCAATCTGGAAATGGCCTCTGCGCTAACCCCTTTAAGGAGCGTTTCGCGCATAAAGCGACTGGCCACCGCAAAAAGGCCCACCTGAAATTCCTTGCCTTTTTTCTGAAAATCATCGGCCAACTGTATGAGCGCCTCAAAGTTGTATGAAAAACACTGGCGCATCCAGTCTTTGAAGTAATCGGCCACTTCATTGCCGGTTCCGCCAATCTCCAAGAGGGCCTTGCGCATATTGCCTTCGGCTCTGTAAGCCAATTGGGCAATCTCCTCTTCCGAAAGGTCTGTTTTTTGAGCCAATACCTGCTTTATATCCTCATCGTCAAAGGCAGGAATACGTAGCTGCTGAGCCCTGGAAAGTATGGTGGTTAAGAGCTTGTTGGCATCGTTAGAGACGAGAAGGAAAAGCGTATTTTCAGGGGGTTCTTCCAGTATTTTCAGAATACCGTTGGCGGCATTCACGTTCATTAGTTCGGGCAACCAAATGATCATTACTTTGTACTTTCCCTCAAATGACTTTAAGGATAGGGCCCTGACTATATTGCGGCTTTCCTGTCGGGGAATCATGAGCAGCTTGTTTTCCCAACCAAAGTGATTGCTCCAGTCACTCACATTGCCATAGGGATTTTGCTGCAAAAAGGCCCTCCACTCTACCAGAAACTTTTCGCTTGTAGCATCTTCTCTTTTCAGTTTTGGTGTGGCTGCCGAAGGGAATACAAAGTTTACATCGGGGTGAATGTATTTACTATTTTTTATGCATGAGGGGCAGTTACCGCAGGCGTCTTCGGCCCCAGGGTTTTCGCAGTTGACATAGGTGGTGAAGGCAAGTGCCATGGCTAAATTGGCAGAACCTTCGGCCCCTACAAATAACTGGGCATGTGCCACGTGGTTGCCCTGAACTGCCTCAATGAGCTGTTGTTTAGTATGCTTTAAGCCGGGTATGTCTTGAAACCTCATGCCTTATCCCAAATTCTGTATTGAGCAGTTTCATCGAAAATATGCTGAATAATGTCCTGCTCAACCTGATCGTATTCTTTATTTCTTCTGTGCATTACGGCTTCAGCCACCTCAGCAAATTTTCTCAACTGGAAGGTAACAAAACCGGCTGCTCCGCCCCATGAAAATGAAGGAACAAAATTTCTCGGATAACCCGCTCCAAAAATATTGGCTCCAACTCCCACCACAGTTCCTGTATTGAACATAGTGTTGATTCCACATTTAGAGTGATCGCCCATCATCAGACCGCAGAACTGCAAGCCTGTATCGGCAAATCGGCCGGTGGCGTAGTCCCACAGCTTCACCATGGCATAGTTGTTTTTGAGATTGGAAGTATTGGTATCGGCACCGAGGTTACACCATTCACCTAACACAGAGTTGCCCATGTAACCATCGTGCCCCTTGTTGGAGTAGCCAAAGACCACAGAGTTTCCGATTTCCCCACCTACTTTAGAATAGGGGCCTATGGTGGTGTCTCCCTTTATTTTAGCTCCCATATTCAAATGAGCACCTTCACAAAGCGCAAATGCTCCACTGATGATGGAACCTTCATGAACCTGAGCTTTCTTGCCAATATACACCGGGTCTCCTTCAGCATTGATAATCGCTGCCCTAATACTTGCTCCTTCTTCAATGAAAAGATTCTCCTTACCATAGACAATGGTATGTGGATCTGAGATTTCCTGTGAGGTTCTACCCTTAGTAATCAGTTCAAAATCGGCAATGATTTGATTTCTGTTTTGGGTGAAAATATCCCAGGTATGTTGAATGAGGGTGAACTCACCGGTATAAGGGACCTTTGAACCACCACCCGAATGTTTAGCCAGAACAGTTTCTCCCGATACCAGCTCTTCTCCGGCATTAAGTGCCAGAATAGCTTGCACCAGATCATCATTAGGGCAAAGTGCACCATTCACCTGTAGACCGGCTTTGTTATCGGGGAATTTAGTCTGAAGATAATTCTGAGTGACAAAACCACAACCAAACCCTCTTTTAGCCCATTTTTCTGTAATAGTGAGAATACCCACCCTTATTTCTGCCGTAGGCCGGGTGAAAGTAAAGGGCAATAATTGGGTTCTTATTTCGGGAGAATCGAAAAGCGCAATGTCCATGCACAAAAATAAAAAAGTCTCCATCTGAACAATGGAGACTTCCCAATAATGCTTTATGTATTTTTAGCTGATTACTTTTTGTAACGCTTGTTGAATTTCTCAACACGTCCTGCAGTATCAACAAATAGTTTCTTACCAGTGTAGAAAGGGTGCGAAGCAGAAGAAACTTCCACTTTAATTACAGGATAGGTATTTCCATCTTCCCACTCAATGGTTTCGCTAGAAGTCATAGTTGACTTAGTTAAAAACTTGTGCTCACTTGAAGTATCGTAAAATACAACTGTGTTATAATCAGGATGAATGTCTTTCTTCATGGCTTCTAAATTATTTCTCCCCTCAAAAAGGACTGCAAATGTAGTGACTTTCAGAATATCTCACAACTTTATAGAAAGTTTCTGACCACTTTTATCTGTATATCTGATTATGAGAGTTGAGTTCCTGCTCTTTGAATTAATACAAGGTACAACAAATTATATTCGGATAAATTTGTCCTAAATAAGTGACACCCTTACATTTGCCCCTTGTTGAAAATGGAGCATTTATCTAATGCTAAGCATTAATTGGGCAAGAAAGTATGAAAATAAAACTCTCAGAAATATTTATCCCTTTAAATGGCAAGCAAGACTACTCTATTGATGAACTAAGCTTTCTGAGCCTACAACCTGATTTCATAGAGAGAACCTCAAGCCGCTTGGACCTTTCCTATCTGGAGCAACCTGCTCTTGAGGGCGGTTTGTGTTTTGCAGAGAGCAATGGTGTACGCCCGGAGTTCAGAAGTACTTTCGGTAAAAAAGACATTCTCGAAATTGTCACCTTACAAATGCATAGTAGCCAGGTGAATTTGGAAAAGGACAAGGTTCATTTTCCTCAGAATAGCCAAGAGTTCTTCTCAAAAGCATTGAGGGAAATATTAAGGATTAAATGCGAAAAGCAGCGGCTGCGCAATACCATGCTGGAACAAAGGGATAAGTTGCCACGCAAGGATCTTAAGGTCTACTCAGAGAACATTTGCCAACAGCTTTGGGCTTTAATAGAGCAAAAGAACCTTCGAACAATCCATAGTTACCTGCCCATGGGTTCTGAGGTAAATACTATTCCCCTCCTGCAAAAGGCTCTCGACAAGGGGCTGACGGTAGTAGTTCCAAAAACACTCAGAAAACGTAAGATGCAGAACCTCGTTTTGAAGGACTTGAAAAATATGGAACTTGGGATTTTTAACACTTATCACCCTAAAGAGGCCAGTGAATACAAGGGAGAATATGATCTAATTATTGTTGCCGGGCTTTTGTTTGACCGCAGAGGATTTCGAGTTGGTTATGGTGGTGGTTATTACGATACTTTTTTGGCAAACCAAAAACATGCTTTGAAAGTAGGTGTTTGCTATCCGTTTCAAACCACCGAATCAGTCCCGATTGAAGCCCACGATATTCGGTTAGACCTATTTCTCAGTTAATTGGGCAAGTGTTCGTAGGTTTGCAAAAAATCAGATAGATGAAGTTAAAGCAAAGGAGAAAACTGGTTACCTATTTGAACATACTCGATCAGCCAATGCGATTCAATCCATTCGTCTTTAGTCGTGATTTCCTGCTTTGGGCATTTCTTGGTTTGATAGGAGGCGTAATAGCTGGCATTTACTGGATTGGTCTTGATTTTTTAACCCACTTTCTCTCTGTATTTGAGGGATGGAAAGTTATCCCTGTAATGTCATTATGCGGCCTTTTGGCTGGTTTGATCATCCACTTCATTGGAGATCCTGGTGAAATACACCTCATTGTGAACAACATCCGCTTCAATAAAGGAAGACTGGACCCAAAGAATAACCCCTCTATGATCCTCTCATCCCTTTTGTGCGTAGCATCTGGTGGCAGTCTTGGACCAGAAGCACCCTTGGTACAGGTCACGGGTTCAACCGGAACTTGGTTGGGGAAATTATTCAGGCTTAAGGGTGAGGCCTTAAGATCATTGAGCATTGCAGGAATGGCCTCGGGGTTTACTGCCTTGTTTGGGGCACCGTTGGGTGGAAGCCTGTTTTCATTGGAAATACTCCATCACAAACATCCGGTTGAATATTATGAAGCTATTATTCCTGCGCTGGTGGCTAGTTGCTTCAGCTATCTGGTGTTTGCTCTGGTTGTCCATCTGGGACTTGGCCCTATCTGGGATTTATCTTCTTATGAATACTCAGGAGTTTTTGACTTTGGCTATGCCGTTCTGTTTGCAATGGTAGGTACTGCTTTTGGCTGGAGCTTTATTTACTGTACAAAATTTTTTAAGACGGTTTTTGAAAAGCGGCCAATCCCCATATACATCAAGACATTTATTGGGGGAATGTTGCTTGGTATTATAGCTTATTATTTTCCGATAACACGCTACTTTGGTCACCATCAAATCAATGAACTTCTAAATGGCAGCTTCACTTTGCCCTTACTGATAGCTATTCTGATTTCTAAAATTATAGCCATTTCAATTACGGTTACTTCCGGGTGGAGAGGAGGGTTTATCATTCCCCTTTTCTTTGTAGGAGCAACATTGGGTTTGATTATTCACGGACTTTTTCCAACAATCAATCTAACCCTGGCAGTAGTCAGTTGTATGGCGGCCATTAATGTTTGTGTAACCAGAACACCTATGAGCACAACTATTCTATTGACCACCCTCACAGGCTTTGGACATTTTATACCCATCCTATTCGCCAGTCTAACAGCTTATTTTCTCGCTCCCAGAATACCTTTCATTAATTCACAGAAAGATCCACTGAATAGACACTCCAACAATTCTTCTGGATGATTGGTAAAATGTATTATCAAAAGTAAATTTAATTCGGATAAATTTGTCCTAAATAAAAACCCGGCTTACATTTGGGTAGTAAACGAGCAAACGATGTTTTCCAAGGCATGTGAATATGGTATTAGGGCGACAATCTTCATAGCACGAAAGTCTTTGAATGGTGAACGAACTAGCCTTAAGTCCATTACTGCTGAAATAGACTCACCTGAAGCATTCACGGCTAAAATATTACAGCAGTTGGCCAAAGCGAAAATCATCGCTTCCGTAAAAGGCCCCAATGGTGGATTTGAAATCGCGAAGGAAGATATTGATTCCATTAGGCTCAGCCAAATTGTAAATGCCATTGATGGAGACAGTATTTACAAAGGTTGTGGCCTTGGTTTGAAAGAGTGTAATGCTCAAAAGCCTTGCCCCGTACACCACAAGTTCACTGCTATAAGATCTGAACTTAGAGTGATGCTACAAGGCACTTATCTTTTTGAGTTGGCCACGGGCTTGGAAGCAGGTTTAACCTTCTTGAAGAGATAAAATTTTAAACAATAAAAGATATAAAGGTCTTAATATCTAACTAAATGAAACTTTACTTAACCATTTTACTGTACTCCCTCTTACCTAAGTCACTGACTCTACAGTCTCAAACCAATATTGACACCTCTAACTGGATTATGAGCCCCGGCATCATCGGTACCATTACTCTTATTGTGATTGTGTTGGTTGTAGCCATTATTATACTACTTGCTAGATTGGGCAATTTCGTAGGGCGGTTCAAACATCAGCAAATTGAAAAGGAAACCCTGGCCTTCCACGAAGATCTCATCAAGTTGGAGGAAGGGGAAATCGATGAAATATTGCTAAAGAGAAAAAAAGCCCTTCAGTTCCGGCTCAAGGGCAATGAACTGGGCAGTGATGAGACCGCCATCGATAGCAAAGGCCTGTTAAAGCAGATGAGCAACAGTCCACACAATCCTTTTTTTGACGAAAAAAAAAAGACAAGCCCAAAACTTGAGATATCCTCGCAGCTAGAAAAGCTTATCCTATGGTATATAGGTGCTGCCGTTTTTTGGCTGGTCTGTGGCACACTTATAGGCCAGTACCTGGGAATGAAATTCGTTTGGCCAGAGATAGATCAGATTTCATGGCTTTCTTATGGTCGGCTAAGGCCAGTGCATACCAATACAGTGTTTTGGGGGTGGGCTTCAATGGCAATGATCGGGTTGGGGTACTTTGTCATTACCCGCACCTCAAACACCACAATCCACAGCTACAAACTGGGCTGGATAGCCTGGCTGAGTATTAACCTCTCAGTACTGATTGGTAATATTTGTCTCATGTCGGGCATCAACAACGGAGGTGGTGAATACCGTGAATATGTATGGCCAGTGATGGCTCTTTTTGCTATTGGACTAGTTCTAACTTTCCTCAACTTCTACAAAACGGTTGCCCAACGTAAAATATCAGAGATTTATATATCCAATTGGTTTATACTGGCCTCTCTTGCCTGGACAATCATCCTTAGTATAATAGCCTATATACCAGCCTATCAGAATGGACTTGGGGAAACAGTAATTCAAGGTTACTACATGCATCAAGGGGTTGGCATGTGGTTTATGACCTTTACTCTGGGGCTCACCTATTATTACCTACCTTCTGCACTGAACAAGCCCATCTATTCATACTCATTGGGTGTTTTGGCCTTTTGGACACAAATGTTGTTTTATACGCTCATTGGCACGCACCACTTTGTTTTTAGTCCCCTTCCCTGGTGGCTCCAGACGGTTGCCATAGTCTTTAGTGCAGGTATGTTTATTCCTGTTGTGTCAGGCTCTACCAATTTCCTTATGACAATGAAAGGCAGTTGGAGCCATATTTCGAAAAGTTACGTACTCCCCTTTTTTCTTGTTGGGGTCATCTTTTATTTTGTCGGTTCAACCCAGGGCAGTTTTCAGGCCTTCAGGTTCACCAATTTCATCTGGCATTTTACAGATTTTAATGTAGCGCATTCGCACATGACTATGTATGGCATAATCTCCTTCATACTATGGGCTTGTATTTACACTATCCTACCCAAAATCACCGGAAAGGAACCTCCACAAATTTTTGTTGGAGCCCACTTCTGGCTAGCCTTTATTGGCCTCTTTGCTTATATGATTTCTCTCATGGCCGGGGGAACACTCAAAGGCCTAAGCTGGGTAGAAGGTAATGCCTTTATCGAGTCTGTTGTTTTGATGCAACCTTATTGGATGTGGAGGGCAGTAGGAGGCTCTCTCATGTTTGTTTCGCACCTCATATTCGCCTACAACTTCTATTACATGGCGAAGAAAAGTCACATAACGAAAAGCTCTACTGCTATTGTCAATAAAACTGTTACAGCATAAACCGAAAACTATGTTCAATTTTCACAAAAACCATAAACTCTTAGTAGGAACTGCGGTAACTGGTTTTCTGACATTAAGTATGCTTATTGCTGTAATACCCGCCAGCCAAATGCAGGAAACAGAGCCTTTACCAAACCAAATAGCTTATAGCGGTTCGGAAATAGAGGGGCTTAAATTGTACATCGCTGAAGGTTGTGTGGCCTGTCACACGCAACAGGTGCGGAGTATTGAAATGGACAAGATTTGGGGAAACAGACCTTCAATGCCTTCAGACTATTATTTCAGCAAACAACGGTTGGATGTATGGAGACAATCTCCTTCACTTTTAGGCAGTGAAAGGACCGGCCCCGATTTGACCAATGTTGGTAAAAGGCAGCCCAGTGAGGCATGGCATCTGATGCACCTCTATAATCCAAGAACCGTGGTAAAGGAGTCCATTATGCCTTCTTACCCTTGGCTTTTTGATGAGAAATCAGATAACGAAATCAGCAAAGATGATGTAGTAATACAGGTTGATAAATCCTTTTTCAACAAACCGGGAAAAAGTCTGGTGGCCAGCCCAAAAGCACTGAATCTGGTTGCCTACCTGCAGTCGCTCAAACAAACAGAGTTACCGGGAACTTCACCGGAATTTATTCCCAAAAAGGAAAAACAAACATCTTCATCTGAATCAACCAATCCAGAACTGTCTCTGCTTCCTGATGGTGCTACTTTATACGCCAACACTTGTGCAGCTTGTCATCAAGCCAATGGAGAAGGTGTAAAAGGTGCATTTCCTCCTTTGGCAGGAAGCCCCATTGTAAATGATCCTAACCCGGAAACTTTGGTTAATGTAATTCTGCTCGGCTACGATGCCCGGAGTGAATTCGCTCAGATGCCATCTTTTGGCGATATGCTTTCAGACGAAGAAATAGCTGCCATAGCCAACCATGAAAGGAGCAGTTGGGGCAACAACGCCTCTGCACTATCTGCCGAAGAGGTGCAAAAAATAAGGAAAATCATAAACCAGAAAAAACCATAGATATGAAAAGAGCAAGCATTTTGTTCCTCTTGACCTTTGTGTCAAAAAGCGCCTTAAAGGCATGTGAGGTATGCAAGGAAAAACAGCCCGAGGCTCTGGCTAACATAACACATGGTTCTGGACCCAATAGCAATTTGGATTATATCATTATCTGGTCAGCCGTGGTCATTGTTGGGTTCACCCTCTTTTACAGTATTAAATACCTGGTTAAGCCGGAATCTGGAAAGCCGCATCACATCAAAAATATTGTCACCAATGAATACTTCTAAACCAAAAGATGACCAACGAATTGTAAAGGTTTTTTTGGATGACGAATCCACACCTTTCGGAGAGTTCCAACCGCCTGTCAAATTCGTGATCGACACCACTAAAATACCAGACGGTAAGCATGAATTGCGCGTGGTGGCCAAATCGAGCAAAGGAGTTGAAGGAATAAAAACCATTCCTTTTGAAGTTCGGAACGGCCCGGAGATAGCAGTTGTAGGTTTGCAAAAAAACGAAGTAGTAGACTCTTTGGTGCCCATCACCATTAATGCATACGGTACCGAAACAGACGATCAGTTTATCATCAAAGGATCTGAAACTCCAAAAGCCATTCCAGCTTGGGTTTGGGCTTTGCTGATTTCATTCGTGGGGTTTGCCCTTTTCTATCTTGTCAGGTTCTGGAACCCTGACTTGTACAA
>NZ_DDDQ01000067.1:0-7685 GCF_002336325.1 Roseivirga sp. UBA1976
GTTGAATACCTTTTGCTATAACGGAGGATTTTCCCTGTGTTCCTTGGCGGCCGGAGCCGAACGTGTAGTGTCAGTAGATGTTACTAAGCCTGCCATTGAGCAAACTAAAGTCAACTTACTGAATAACGGCTACTCGCCAGAACAACACCCCTGTCTGGCCATTGATACCTTTGAATACCTGCAGCACAACAGCAAAGATTTCGATGTTATTGTACTCGATCCACCTGCATTTGCTAAGCACTTAAGTGCTCGCCATAATGCCCTCAAAGGCTACCAGCGTCTCAATGCTATGGCCTTAGAGCAAATAAAACCCGGAGGAATTCTTTTCACATTTAGTTGCTCTCAGGTGGTCGATAAGAATCTTTTCTATAATGCAGTGGTGGCAGCAGCTATTCAGGCCAGGAGAAAAGTAAAAGTGCTAGAGCGGTTGTCGCAACCAGGCGATCACCCCGTAAGCCTTACCCACCCTGAGGGTGAATACCTGAAGGGACTTATTCTGGAGGTACTATAAGTAACAGCACTTGCCTGAAAGGCTGGACCAAACTATTTTCGCGGCATGAAAACCTTCACCAAATGGATACACACCCTGGTTTTAACAGTGCTTCTAGTAGCTTGTGAAAATCGGAAAGACCAGGTCTTTACACCCACCATTTTTACTGTGGAAGAGGCCTATGAGTTTCTTCTCGATGCCGGATTTATGACAGATGCCCCGAAAGGACAACGCGGCTACAACCCGAAAGCACTGCACAAGGAATCGGCTGAAGATCTTCTGGGACTCATTACCACCCTCGCTCCTAACAAAGAACCGGCCTTGGTATTTTATCTTGAAGTGGCCGGAGCTACTCTACCTAATGAAAAAGAGCGAGAACTGTTTATAACCCAGTGGACTGATAAAATTCCCTGGTTTGCTACCGACATTGTTACGGCCATCAATTTTGAGCTTAATAATCCTGAACAACAAATTATTTCAGAAGCCATAGACCATCTTATTTCCAGTCTTTCTACCGAGCAAACCATAGCCCTTTTGGTTCGGCAGAGCTTTATTAGAGAAAATATGGGGCCTGATGGAAATGGCAACGGAGAATATACCATACTGGAAGATGGCGTTGAGCATTGGTCGGCCAACTATATGCTGCAGTGTGCCGACAATATTCGAAAAGAACAGCCGGGAGAAAACCTGTTAGTCATTGCCGAGGCCCTTGAGCAGTTGGCAGACACCAAAGTCCGGGACGAGGACAACAGGTAGTCCGATACCTGTTCATAACAACTATACTCTAGAACTACCTTTGTATAGGCGACCGTCTTTATTAAATCTCTTTTTAGGTGGTCTGAATAAAGACGCCTTGCTTTGTTACAGACCATGTTTCTACTATACTTGAAGTAGGCCATTGGTAAAGATTTGAATGGAGGTAATTATGAAAACCTGCCAGAGAGAACTTAAAAATACAGGTCTGTAATTTTAATTGGCAATGATCTGCTTCTGTAAAATTAAATTTGCCCAAACACCCATCAAGCCACAATAATAAAAAAGCGTTTCCCGTTCAGGCTTTTCTTATTAATTTATCGGTCGATTGTTGCAGGAAATACAACAACCACTGAAACACTCCATTTTCTGCTTCGATCCTCACAGAAATTATCAAATTTTTTAAACGATTGTATGAAACCTGAGCGCGCTGGCTCAAACCATTTGAAACTATGGAACAACCAAAAAAGAACACCTCCAGGAGAGACTTTATTAAAACACTAGGACTAGGAACGGCTGCATTTACCATTGTGCCACGCCATGTGTTAGGCAAAGGCTATAAGGCCCCGTCAGATACATTCTATCTGGCTGGTATTGGTGTAGGCGGAAAGGGTTATTCAGACCTGACCGAATGTGCTAAAAGCCCTGCAGTAAAAGTGATTGCTTTGTGTGATGTTGACGACAGAAGAGCGGCCAATGCCCGCAAAACTTTTGCTGATGCCAGTTATTACAAAGATTACCGGGTAATGCTGGAAAAAGAAACCGGCATAGACGGTGTAACCATTGCCAGTCCTGACCATATGCACGCCATTCAAACCATGGCGGCTATGCAACGTGGTAAACACGTATATGTGCAGAAACCACTTACCCACGACATTGCCGAAGCTCGGGAACTTACTGAAGCAGCCCACAAATACAAAGTGGTAACCCAAATGGGAAATCAGGGAGCCTCTGGCGATGGTGTAAGAAAAATGCAAGAGTGGTATCAAGCCGGCCTTATAGGCGATGCCACAGAGGTGTGGTGCTGGACCGACCGTCCGGTGTGGCCACAGGGAATTGCCTGGCCAGCTGAACGCAAAGCACAGGTGCCAAAAGAGCTGGATTGGGACTTATGGTTAGGAACCGCCCCAAAGAAAGACTATATCGATAATCTGGTGCCTTTCAACTGGCGTGGCTGGTGGGACTATGGTACAGGAGCTCTGGGTGATATGGCCTGCCACATTATAGAACCGGCCTTTAAAACATTGAACCTGGGTTACCCTACAGGAGTTGAGGCTTCCGTAGGCTCTGTGTATGTGGGTGAATTTAGAAGAGGTTACTTCCCGGAAAGTTGCCCTCCTTCTTCGCACATTACTCTAGATTTTCCCGAAAGAGGAGATCAGCCGGCTTTAAAACTTCATTGGATGGACGGAGGTATTCAGCCACCACGACCTGAGGAACTGGGTGCCAATGAACAAATGGGCGATGGAGGCAACGGAGTAATTATAAAAGGAACCCGAGGCACCATGATGTGCGGAACTTATGGTATGAACCCCAAACTCATTCCGCTGGAACTGAATGATGCGCTCAATGTAAAGGAAACTATTCCAAGAGTGCCGGAAGGACACTACGTGCAATGGGTAAATGCAGCTATGGCTGGTTATAAGCAAAAAGAGTGTAGTTCCGACTTCGATATTGCCGGGCCTTTAACAGAAAGTATCCTGATGGGTAACCTGGCTTTAAGAAGCTTCGATATTCAAAAGAAAGAAGGCAACAGAACCGTTTACCCGGGCCGATACATAAAACTACTTTGGGATGGACCAAACATGAAGGTGACCAACTTCGATGAGGCCAACCAATTTGTGAAGAGAGAATACAGAACAGGCTGGTAATCAGTCTAATAAATACGATATAAAAAGGAGATTGGTCGCGTACTAATCTCCTTTTTCATTCACTTTTTGTAACCATAAGAATTATGCTCAAACAACTCACCCTACTCCCCCTTTTGTTGCTTTCACTACTTGCTCATGCTCAGAGCAATTTAGACCAGAAGCTAGGCAATCACCGCTTTCGGTTCATTGGTCCGGAGGGTAATCGGGCCATTGCGGTAGCTGGTGTTCCGGGCGACCCTATGATCAATTACATTGGTGCCGCTTCGGGCGGACTTTGGAAAACCGATGACGGAGGCATTAACTGGCGCCCCATTTTTGACGATCAGGACATTTCTTCCATAGGCTCGGTAGCACTGGCTCCCTCCAATCCTGATCAGGTATGGGTGGGCACAGGAGAAACCTTCCTCATTCGGCCGGCACATGCCATGGGTAACGGCATTTACTTTTCGCCCGATGCAGGTCAAACCTGGGAACACAAGGGGTTAGAAAACACCGGAAGAATTGGCCATATTCTCGTACACCCTACCAACCCCAAGATTGTTTATGCCGCAGCCCTGGGTCACACTTATGGCCCACAACAAGAACGCGGAGTGTACAGGACCAAAGACGGAGGAAATACATGGGAAAGAGTGCTGTTTATCGATGAAGGCACAGGCGCTTCAGACCTGGCCATAGATCCGGAAAACCCGAACATCATATACGCAGCCATGTGGTCTATACACATCAATACCTGGGGGCTAAACAGCGGTGGCCCCGGCAGTGGTATATATAAGTCGACCGATGGCGGAGATAGCTGGGAGCCATTGAATAAGTATGGGTTGAAATTTGGGGCCGAGCGAATAGTGGGAAAAACATCTGTAGCTGTTTCACATAGCGACCCCAATGTGGTCTATGCCTTGTTCGAGGCAGAAAGCCCTGAAGTTTGGAGGTCGGAAGACAAAGGCAAGAGCTGGACTTTGATGAGCCGTGAGCACGATTGGAACGAAAGAGCTCCCTATTACACCAGAATTCGGGTAAATACCGGAGACCCTAACGAAATTTATTCCATGTCCGTGCGATTTGTTCATTCGCTAGATGGTGGAAAGACCAGAAACCCCAGGCCGCCCCGTGGTGGTGGCGACAATCACGACATTTGGATAGATCCTCAAAACCCCGATCGCTACCTGGTAGCCCATGATGGTGGGGTGAGCATGACCCTCAACCATGGAAGAAGCTTTCAAAGAGTGGTGCTTCCAATCGCCCAAATGTATCACGTAGCCGTAGATGACAAAATTCCTTACAACGTCTTTGGAAATCGTCAGGATGGCTGGTCCTACATGGGGCCAAGCAACTCACTTCAGGGCTATATTCCACTTGGTTTGTGGAAAGGCGTTGGAGGTTGCGAAAGCGGTTTCGCTCAACCCGATCCGAACGATAACAACATCATCTGGTCTGGTTGTTATGATGGAGGCCTCGAAAGGCACGACATTCGAACAGGGCATTCCAGGGAAGTGAGAGTTTGGCCTGAAGCAGGCTATGGATGGGCTCCGGCCGATATGAAATATCGCTGGCACTGGAACTTTCCTTTAAGTTTTTCGCCCCATCACAAGGGAAGAGTATATGTAGGTAGTCAATACGTGCACATGTCGGACGATGGTGGCCAAAGCTGGCAAATCATCTCTCCCGATCTTACCCTCAACCTCAAATCGCATCAGCAAAGCTCAGGTGGAGTAGCCATCGATAACCTGATGACCTTCGATGGTTCTACGCTTTTCGCCATTGAAGAATCGCCTTTAGAAAAAGGCTTGATCTGGGTTGGAACCAATGATGGCCAGGTGCAGGTAACCCGAAACGGAGGCGAGAACTGGACCAACGTTACATCGAATATTAAGGGGCTTCCCGAATGGGGCACTATAGCCAATATCGAAATATCGCGTTATCAGAAAGGCACGGTTTACATCTCTGTAGACCTACACCAGATGGGTGAT
The DNA here is from genome assembly GCF_002336325.1 of Roseivirga sp. UBA1976. Lineage (NCBI taxonomy): Bacteria > Pseudomonadati > Bacteroidota > Cytophagia > Cytophagales > Roseivirgaceae > Roseivirga > Roseivirga sp. UBA1976. The sequence continues at coordinate 5,082 of NZ_DDDQ01000067.1, forward strand.
TTTGCCCCTTACATTTACAAAACCACCGACTACGGCCAAAGCTGGAAGAAAATTTCTAATGGAATTCCTTCCTCTGAATCGAGCTTTGTGCATGTAATTAAGGAAGACCCTAAACGCCAGGGTATGCTCTATGCGGGTATCGATAAAGGTATCTATGTAAGCTATGACGATGGAGCCAGTTGGGATCGTTTGAGACTAAACTTACCTCCTGCTCCGGTGTATTGGATTGAGATTCAAGAGCGGTTTGACGATATGGTGGTGGGTACTTACGGACGCGGTTATTACATACTGGACGATTTGGCTGCACTCAGAAAAGCCGACCAACTGGACACCGATTTGGTTTTACTGGATGTAAGGGATACTTACCGCTTCAACAATCGGGAAAGCATTAAAACAGATGGAGGTAGCTTCAATTCAGGTCAGAACCCGCCCAATGGAGCGATCATTAATTACTACTTACCGGAAAGTGTAAAAGGCAATGTAAAAGTGGAAATTGTTAGCCGACAGGGCGATGTTATTCGCACCTTAACGCCAAGATCAAGAGCCGGTATAAACAGAACAACCTGGGATTTAAGGTATGAACCAATTATTCAGGCCAGACTTTTAACGCAACCACCGGGCCGTCCTTGGGTTCAGCTCAATGGCGAAGGTTGGAGACCCCTGGTGCAATGGGATTTAGACCTCATGGCCGGACAGTACGGTCCCAGAGTGGCTCCAGGCACCTATAAAGTGAGGCTGAAAGTAGAAGATGAAAGCGGCCAGACTATCCGTGAAGTTACCAAAGATCTCAATGTACTGAAAGACCCATATTCTGAAGGAACCCAGGAAGACATTGAGGCGCAAGTCTACTTCTCTCTACAATTAAGAGATGCCATTAACGTGGCTGTAAGTAACATCAATGCAGTAGAAATGTTGCGCAAAGAATTGGAAGAAATTATTGACGAAGAATCTGATAAAAGAACCCAAAAAGAGGCCATGAGGCTTTTGGGTATAGCCGAAGATATTGCCGGTAAACTCTACGATATTCACCTAACCGGAGCCCGTGAGGATGCCTTCAGAAGCCCCATTAAGCTTTACGGCAGATTGAGTGCACTGGCCAGTGATATTAATGGCAGCGGTATTGACTTCCGCCCCACCAATCAGCAAGGCGAAGTGTACGAAGTACTGAATGAGAGGCTTCAGGCCGCAATAAAGCAGTTCGATCAGATTATTAATGAAGACATACCGAAGTTCAACAAAGCTCTGGAGAGAAAGAACAGAACAATTGAAATTGAGAAATCGGGTGGAAAGTAAAGCCGTATTGAATAATTGCAAGGAACACTTTAAGAAGTCTGCGCTTATAGTCCTTAGACTAACTTTAGTGTTCCTTATCATTAGCTCTTGCTCTCAGACGCAAATCACAGAGTTCAAGATCATGTCTTACAACATCAAACATGGTGTTGGAAACGACCAGCAGTTGGACCTATCGCGTGCTTTAGAGGTTATTAAAGCCCAGTCACCTGATCTGGTTGCCCTTCAGGAAATTGATCATTTCGCAGAGCGATCAGACAGTGTAGACCAAACCCACTTTTTGGCTAGTGAACTCCACATGACTGGCACTTTTGGGCAGTTTATGACCTTTCAGGGAGGGGGCTATGGTATGTCTACCCTTTCAGCAAAGCCTGTCAGTTTAACGAAAATACTCCCTTTACCGGATGGTGTTTATGAACCAAGAATATCCATTGTTCAAGAGATAGAAGTGGCTCAAGGTACCTCTATCCTGTTTGCTAATGTACATTTAGACTGGATAGCGGGCCTGGAAGGTCAAGAAACACGCATGGCACAGGCAGCCGCGCTAATTGAATACTTAAACCAATTTGATTTACCGACAATTATTACCGGAGACTTTAATTGTGAGCCGGGTTCACCAACCATGCGGTTATTCTATGAGGCCGGTTTTGTCTTTGTTCCTAAAGGCCCCGATAACCTTAGCTTTCAGGGGAATACAAAGGTAGAAATTGACCATGTAGTGTATAGGAATACCCCAAAGTCACAACTGCAGGTAACGTTTATCGATTTACTGGATGAGCCGCTTGTTTCCGATCATAGGCCTTTGGTAGCTACTGTGCAGCTTACACATTAATTCTTCATTTACGAAAGTCGATGGCCAATAACTGTGAGAAGACAGGCCGTTGGTACTTTGCTTTCTCAGCCTTCAGAGAATATCTACCCTCTCTTAAACAACAAATTATTCTCATCCGAACCCTCTGCATCGAACCAATAACCCTCATAATCAAAGCCTTTAAGTCCTTCCACCTCATTGATACGATTCTTGATGATATACTGAGCCATTAAACCTCTGGCCTTTTTGGCAAAGAATGAGATGATCTTATACTCACCATTCTTCATATCCTTAAACTCAACATTGACCACTCTGGCCTTCAGGCTTGGCCTGTCAATAGCTTTGAAGTACTCCTGAGAGGCAAGGTTGATTAGTACTTTGTCGCCTTGCTTTTTGAGGTCGCGCATTACCTGAGCCACAATCTTATCGGCCCAATAGTTATAGAGTGTGGTATGGTCATCAAAAGCCAGTCGGGTGCCCATTTCTAATCGATAGGGTTGAAT